>NZ_BAAHYN010000013.1:0-186388 GCF_054657535.1 Desulfosporosinus burensis | reverse complement strand
CATTATGTTAAATTTGCAAAAAGAGTTTATGGAGTTTCATGATAACATCAAGTTGGACGATGAGAATGCGACATTAAGAGAAAAAAGGGATATTTTACTTAAAAAATTGAAGGACAACATTTCTAAGGATGCAGTATCCTATACGACGTTTAATCAGGGAAGCTATGCAATGGGGACTGGTATCCTGCCGGAAGATGAAGATTATGATATCGATGTAGGATTAAAATTTAGCATGGATAAAGACGATTATTCTGACCCGATTGAACCTAAAAAAATGGGTTAGGGATGCCCTGTATGGACATACAAAGAGTGTGGAGATTCGTCGTTCCTGTGTAACCGTTACTTATCAAATCGATGGCGAATCCGTATTCCATGTGGATTTTGCTGTTTATGCCGCTAATAACGCTGATGGGAAAATGTATATCGCCAAGGGAAAAGAGTTTTCAAGTGATGATAATAAGAAATGGGAACTGGTAGACCCACAGGGACTCATTGATACAGTAAGAGGAAAATTCAGCGGAGATGATGCAGCACAATTTCGCAGAGTAATCCGCTACATGAAGAAATGGAAAACTCACAAATTTTCATCAAGTGGCAATGAGGCACCAACGGGTATTAGCCTTACTATTCTTGCCTATAACCTTTTTTCAATCAATAAGACATATGATTGGGCCACCAAGAAAAATGTATATGATGATTTCTCAGCCTTGTATAGTTTGGTTAGCAGCATAAAAAATTCCTTTTCTTTGACTTGGAGTAGTAAGGATAATGTACGGTATCATACAGTTTCTATAATCCTTCCGGTAGAACCATACAATGAATTGTTTGAGAAGATGACCGAAAAACAGATGGAGAGTTTCTATCAAAAACTCGCTTCCATGCTAGAAAAGCTGGATGATGTTAAGACAAAAGAAAAACGTTCGGATGCTTGTTCAATTCTGGTTGATTTGTTTGGAGATGATTTCCCTGTGACCGTAGATAAGAGTATGGTCGGCACATCGGAGTCTGCATAATAACTATGGCGATAAGTAAAGCGGAATTGTCAATTATAATTCAAAATCTGAATAAAGAGCGAAATGTTGAGTTCACTATTTGCGAGGACCGCGACAAAAAGTATTTGGCTGAATACATGGCAATGGTATTGCTGAATAACAATGAAGAAGTGCAGATAGCAATTGCGTTTGCACCACATTTTCCGTTATCATTGCCTGACATTTTTGTGAAGGATAATGTGTCTTTCCGTGCCCATGTTGGCTCTGAGGGGAAACTATGCCTTTTTGATTCCAGCGCTATTCTTATCAGGCAGGAGCTGGCTGATCAATTTGTGATAGACTGCTTTGATTAAGCTGTAAAAATATTAAATATTCGTCCCAGCAGTAAAGTGTATAATGATGAGGTTTGTAGAGAATTTGATTCCTATTGGCTTTCGGTGATGAATAAAAAAGCTTACTCGTGTCTTGATCTTCAAGATATCAGATATGGTGAATACCCGATGGTTGTTGCTAACGGAGTGGGGGTTATTGCCAATACGAAAAACGAAGCAGAAGTCCTTCTTCGTAATACCTTTGGACTTTCAGTTGATAAGGATGCTTTGGAGAGGACTTGCTTAGTGGTCAGAATTAGAGACGGAAGCATTATGATGCCCTTATCCAAGCAGTTCAGATGGAATGCTATCCGGAGATATGTGCTTGATAACATTTCATCGTCTGTCAAAAGGCAATTCCGGAAATTCCTAGGTAATAAGGTTAAACATTTCGTGCGTTACTTGCTGCTTGTTTATCCGGCAAAAGAGGGAGATATTCTATTTGGCTTTCGCATCGAGTTTAATAACTCCAGATATTGCAAAATTGAAAATTCACAAACGTGTAAGGTAGAGAATGCTTTTATCGAGCGAATTGATTATCAATACTTGACTATGAGGGGCGGAGCCACACCAATATTGAAAGATAAGCGTGTCTTATTGTTAGGCTGCGGTTCTGTCGGAGGATATATCGCCAGTAATCTCTGCCAATCTGGGGTTATGAACGTAGATATTTTGGACGACGATTTTTTTCAGCCGGAAAATGTGCACAGGCACTGGCTAGGTTTTGATTCTATAAGCCCGAAAGAGTATAAATACAAAGCAAATTTGATGAGAGAAAAATTACAAGCGCAGTATCCCTATGCTGACATTGCCCCATTGAATTTTGTTGATCGAAGTGCTGAGAGTTTTATTTCAGACACAAGCAATTTGGCACATTACGACTTGATAATATCCGCTTTGGGAGAGCCAAACTATTAACCTTGAAATCAACAGGATTTTGAAAGACAATTCAATCGAAGTTCCATTTATGTGTTGCTTCAATGAACCTTATGGAATTGGAGGTCATGTTATGGCTGTATGATACTGAACGGACTCGCCTTCACGCTAAAACCTATGTCTTTTGGAGAGATACAGGCTTCAGTACTGTTTATATCGGATCATCGAATATCTCTGAGTCAGCTATGACTAGTGGGTTGGAATGGAATATTAAGCTATCCCAATATGACTCAGTGGATATTCTGGAGAAAATCCGGGCCACGTTTGAAGGGTATTGGAATAATCCTGAGTTCACGCCCTTTATTGCAGCGATTGATTCCGAGCGTTTGAGAAAGGCTTTGAAGTCTGAGAGGAGAAGCAGTCAGGATGAAGCAAATGAATTAGCGTTTCACTTTGATCTTAAGCTTTACTATTATCAGCAAGAAATTCTGGATAAATTGAAAGCAGAACGAGAAGTCCATCACTCATTTAAAAACCTAGTCGTTGCGGCCACGGGTACTGGTAAGACAGTCATCGCTGCCTTTGATTACCGGGACTTTTGCAGGAAAAACCTGAATAGCACGAACAAACTACTCTTTGTCGCCCACCGAAAGGAAATATTAAGTCAGAGCTTGTCTTGCTTTCGAGGGATACTCAAAAATCTCAACTTTGGCTCGATGATGGTCGGAGGCGTAAAGCCGGATAGTTTTGACCATTTGTTCGTCTCGATCCAATCCTTTAACTCTAAGGATTTAACAGAGATCACTTCGCCCGATTTCTACGATTATATTGTGATTGACGAATTCCATCATGCCGCTGCCCCATCCTACCAAGAACTTTTGGAGTATTATAAGCCGAAGGTGTTACTCGGGCTGACGGCAACTCCAGAGAGAGCGGATGGACGAAGCATCTATTCATATTTCGAGGGCAGAGTTGCTGCCGAAATCCGCTTATGGGAAGCAATTGAACGAAAATTGCTCAGCCCCTTTCATTATTTTGGTGTGACAGATAATGTTGACCTTCGTCAGGTTCAATGGGTTGCTGGAAATTATGATGAGAGGGAGCAAGAAAACCTCTATGTTTTCGAAAAAGCGATTGCCGAAAAACGAGTTGGGTATATCATCAACGCCATGGATCGATATTGTCTTGATCGTTCGGAGATTATCGGAATTGGCTTTTGTTTAAGTAAAAAGCATGCTGAATTTATGGCTCTGGTTTTTAACAAAGCGGGCATTCCTTCGGAATTTCTGATTGCGGAATCGGAGAACGACCTGAGGGATAGCGTGAAGAGGCGCCTGGTAACGAGGGAAATCACCTTTGTTTTTGTTGTCGATATATATAATGAAGGAATCGATATTCCTGAAGTGAATACGGTTCTTTTTCTGCGGCCGACGGAAAGCTTGACCGTCTTTTTGCAGCAGTTAGGTAGGGGGCTAAGACTCTGCGAGGGGAAAGAAGCGCTGACGGTATTGGATTTTGTGGGACAAGCTCATCAGAAGTATTCATTTGAAGACCGCTTTAAAGCGTTGTTATCTAGGACTCGAAAAACTATTGAGCATGAAATTAAGACGGGTTTTGCCAATGTGCCAAGAGGTTGCTCAATCCAATTGGAAAAACAAGCCCAGGACTACATTTTAGAGAACATCCGAAATGCGGTTAATACTAAACGCAATTTGATCGGCAAGCTTTATGATCTTGTAGAAATCAAACATGAGCTAAAGGTCAGGGAGTTTTTCGAGGGTTACCATGTAACACCACAAGATGTCCACGGCTTTACCAAGAACTGATGGATTTACTGGACTATCAGTTCTGCAATATCAATTTCGTGGATAAGCCTTTGGCCAGATTTGAGAATGAATACCCACTCGACTTATATTGTGCTTATACGTTTGATCAGATTCTTGTAGCCCTGGGAAAACATACGGAAGAAAAGAGAAGTCATTTCCGAGAAGGCGTTCTTTACTTTGCGGAGAAGAAGCTGGATGTTTTTTTTGTGACTTTGTACAAGTCGGAAAAGGATTATTCTCCTTCAACGATGTACAAGGATTATTCAATTAATGAGGAATTATTTCATTGGCAGTCTCAGAGTCGAACGACGGAGGAATCGGTAACCGGTCAGAGGTATATCAACCAATCAATAAATGGTGGGAACGTGTTGTTCTTTGTAAGGGAGTATAAGAAGGAGGGGGTTTTTGCCTCTCCATTTACTTGTATTGGATTTGCCGATTTTCAAAGCCATTATGGCTCGGCGCCCATTAGTATTGTCTGGAAGATGAAGGAGCCGTTGCCGGGGGGTGTTATGAAGAAAACGGTGAAGGTTTGATTTTTACCAGAGGAGATAAAATGGCATAATCAAAAATTGAATGGACAGAAAATACCTGGAACCCGGTTACAGGTTGTACGAAGATATCTGATGGATGTAAAAACTGCTATGCTGCTATCATGGCTCAACGTTTAAAGTTAATGGGAAATAAGAAATATGTTAATGGATTTGAGGTTACTCTTCACGAATACTGTCTGAATGATCCCTTAAAGTGGAAATGGTATAGTCTATATAGAGGAGAAGAAAAGAATGTTTGAAATCACGAAAACGTATCCAACCCTTTATTGCAAGACTTTAAGAAGTTTATGGATAGCCTGAAGCAGGAGGAACCCATATTATCTCCTAAAAACCAGTACATGTCTAAGGAACGCTTGTGGGAATTAAATCAATTCAAGAGTTTTAAAGTGGAAGACGCTACCCCTAAGCTTGATCAGGGCTCATATCCTCTGTTGCATATGTTTTATCATTTAGCTTTGGCTGCTAAATTGTCGGTAATGCTGCCGAGTAAAGGCGGGAGATTTCAATTAAAAGTAACAGAGCGCTACGAAGAGTACTTAAAACTGACGTCGGCCGAGCAGTACTTTTTTCTCCTCGAAACGCTCTGGATCGATGCAGATTGGGGAGCTCTGCAAAAAGCGACTTATGGACGTATCCCAAATGTGAGGCTCATTTCCTCTATTTGGCAAGAGTTGGCTCAGTCTAAAGCAAGGAAAGCTTTAAATGTCAAAGATTCCGAGTCTCCTTGGCGCAACTTATGGGACTGGGGATATTTTCTTTGGTACTTCACGTATTTTGGTTTTTGGCAGTTTACCCAAGATGAAGAAGCTCTGAACTTTTCTCGGCGAAAAATTGAGGCAACAACCCTAACACCAACTGAATTTGGGGTGTGCATAGCACCCATTTTGTATAAGTATCGGGACTATCTGGACTGGAATCAAGTGAACATTCAAAAGGGCGTCTTAACATCTCAAGATATCCTTGATAGCCTAGAATATTTTATTCGGAGTATGGGCAAAAAACCTCAGGGGTTTGCTGAATTGGCCAGAGCAAGGCGAGAAAGCTTAGGAGAACCGTTTTATAAGGCATTTGTCTCTTTAGTTGCGCCGGGTGAACTAATGCGTACCCTTCCCCGCGAACAGCAGGGTTTTATGGAAGGTACCTATTTATTCAAAGTCTCTTTAAGTCGGGGGATATGGCGAAAAATCAATATGGCGGCTAAACATTCTCTTCATCAATTGCATTTAGCGATCCAAGAGGCGTTTGAATTCGACAATGATCACTTGTATAGCTTTTTTATGGATAATAAGAAATGGTCCTATGATCGCTATGATTCACCGCTTGATGATGGGCCTAATGCTGAGGAAGTCACGATTGGAGAATTGGGGTTATACCCGGGAAAAACTATTCTTTACCTCTTTGATTATGGTGATGAATGGGAGTTTAAAGTGGAAGTGGAGGAAATAAACTCAGATAAGCCATTGCCTCTCACACCTCAGATTGTGGGCAAACGGGGTGAGGCACCTGATCAATACAGGTATTAGTTGGGATGTCTCTATAGAAATATTCATATATAAGTATTAGAACAAAAAAGGTGGCAATTCATCAAGGTTGAATATCTTACGATCAAGAGTATGCGAGGGAAAATTAGTACATATTTGCTGGAACAATATCGTAGGGAAAGAGATGTAAATATTACTCTGCCGTTAAATCGGAATGAACTTTCGGATTTTCTAAATGTCTCCCGTCCATCCATGTCAAGAGAAATGAGTCAAATGAAAGATGAGGGAATTATTGACTTTCGTTTGACTGCAGTTAAAATTAGGAATATAGAAGGTTTAAAGCATATGAGTGATTTATAATAAGAGGCTTGAATGTAGGATTCTTACTTATAGGCATATTGTTTAGAAAAAATGATGAAGAAAAAATGAGGTAAACATGATTAAGTTTTATAATAGAAAAACGGAAAAATATGAAATTGAACTAGTTGCAGGAGAATCTTATATTAATTGGATATACTCCTCCCCTCTGGGAATGAAAATCTTAGAGCTGTTTGTCAAGAAAAAGATTACTTCTAGAATTTGCGGGTATTATTGTGATAGCGCTATAAGCAAAATTAAAATAAAAAAATTTATAAACGAATTTAAGATTGATATGGCACGCTTTGAAATGCCTGAAAAGGGTTTTAATAACTTTAATGAATTCTTCTATCGAAAGTTAAAAAAGGAAAAAATTAACATAGAGAGTGATAAAAAGATTTTAATATCTCCGTGTGATGGGAAAATTCTGGCTTATGAGAACATTGATATAAAGATGCTTATCCAGATAAAAGGGATAACTTATTCTTTAGCAGAGCTAATAGGACATGATTCTATAGATTCAAACTATACAGAAGGCAGTTGCCTTATTGTTAGGTTGCCCCCCTCAGATTATCACAGATTTCATTTTGTGGACCATGGAACTTGTAGTCCAACAACAAAGATCAAAGGATTTTACTATTCCGTAAATCCTACTTCGTTAAATCGAATCAAGAAGATCTTCTGCGCAAATAAACGCGAATGGAGCATTCTAGACTCAGAAAATTTTGGGGAGATACTGTATGTTGAAGTAGGTGCTACTTTTGTAGGTTCCATTATACAAACATACAATAATAAAAAAGTAGAAAAAGGAGATGAAAAAGGTTATTTTAAGTTTGGTGGTTCAACCGTCATCTTGTTTCTAAAAAAAGATGTATGTAAAATTGACAAGGATATCATAGAGCAAACTGCAAAGGGAATGGAATGTAGTGTAAGTATGGGAGAAAGAATTGGTTCCAAGTAAGGAAAAGATATTACGAAGTGCATTGTCTATTGAAGTATGATTGGCAGGGCGGGGACATAACGATTACGGAACGTTCGTGCATAGCGTGAACGTCGCTTTATTAGCAACAATTACCGGTATGCGTTTGGGATATAAAGAGAAGAGACTTAAGTATTTGACCTTGGGGGCACTGCTTCAACATTCATCTCGATGCTCAAATCGTAGCCGACACCGACGTTTATGAAGCATTAACCGCAGACAGACCCTATCGCAAAGGCTTACCACCTTACCATGCTCTCGAAATGATTATTACCTGGTTGGGGAAAGACTTAGCGATTAGTTGTTTTCTCGACGTATCAGAAAGTATAAGTTTTGAGGGTACCCCTTTACTTGACGTATCAGAAAGTATAAGTTTTGAGGGTACCCCTTTACTTGCGAATTTGGTATGATGAAGTCATGGAAAATAACATTTTGAGGCGGATTTTTTTTGACGACGAGAGACACTGGGATAGATTTGTCGAAAAGTACGGAGATCGTATAAGAGCAATTGTTATTAAAGAAGTCGAGAAATTCCGGAATTGTGGCAATCCCAAAAATGGGTTTAAGCTATTAGTTTGCGAAGGCTGCCATGATCTACGGATCGTTCCGTACCGTTGTAAAGGAAGATTTTGCACAACGTGTTCAAGTGGTGAAACTGAGGAATGGAGCCGAATGATGGCAGAAGACGTTCTTCAGGTAAATCATCGACATGTCGTGTTTACGATAGATGAAGGATTAAGAGAAATATTTCAGAGGCATCGACAGTTACTTAAACCTCTTATGGATGAGGCGGTCGGGATAATTCAAGAGTGGTTTAAGAAGAAATTTAAAATAACGCCAGGAATCATAGCGGGGCTACATACGTTTGGGGCTCAGATGAACTTTAATCCTCATGTTCATATGCTAGTAAGCATGGGCGGAATGAAGAAAAATGGGGAGTGGAAGGTATACGACTATATACCTTTTCCAATGTTGCGTAAACAATGGCAGACCGTAGTTTTGAAGCTAATTCGCAGCAATTTAAACGTTGCAGAAAAGAAGAAGATCCAACATCTTTTACAGAAAGCCTATTCAGCCAATGGAGAAGGCTTTTATGTTTATGCTCCGAAGCAAAAGGGAAATGTGAAAGTTCAATTAGGATATATCGGTCGTTATATTCGTCGACCCGCAATAGCGTTACATCGGATCGAGGCATATGACGGCCAATATGTAACCTATCGATATCATGACAAAAAAGATGGACAAGAGAAACGGGAGACACTAACAGTTGAAGAGTTTATAAAACGATTAATCGTACACATTCCGGATGAGCAATTTAAAACAATCCGTTATTATGGTGTGTATTCCCGAAGAATCAAAGCACGTTGTAAAAAACTAATCTCAGTCTGGCAAAAAGAAGTAAGACGATGGATCGTAAAGGTTAAAAAGATAGTAAAACGAAGAAAATGGGAGCAACGGATAAAAGAGCAGACAGGAAAAGATCCAATGGTATGTCCGCATTGTCAGTGTTATTATGAGTACAAGGGAGAAGTCTGCCTAAAAGATGGACAATTGGCAATAAAGTATGCAAGTGATGAGGTAGCAAGAGCTTGCCTGGAAAGGATGATTTACAATATCACCGGTATCAAAACAACGAAAACCCAACAAAAAGAAGAATTCACAAAACCAGAGAAGAATGCCGATCGAGAACAGTTCTGTCAATTACATTTGTTTGCAGTGTAATGAGCAAGAGAAAATACCGTTAGAAGTCGTAAGGAATTTTGATGCTATGGATGATGGTGATCCAACCGTTCCTCCGCAGTTTAACTGTGAGAAATGTGGAGGGGATATGTACCCAGAGTATTATAGGGGACTCCACGGTTATGAATACAAAATTTCGGATATCCAAGAACAATAAAAAGGACCGAGGCCGCAGCCTCGGTTTTTCTTATCTAATCTACATTGGAGGATCGTGAGAATGAAGTATACTTGCACGTTGATTGTTGTAAGAAATATAGAAAAAGCAAAGCAGTTTTATCACGACGTTTTAGGGTTAGAGATTGTTGCTGATTTTGGGGCAAATGTTACTTTGACGGGCGGCATTGCATTGCAGACTGCTGATACTTGGAAAGGGTTTATTCATAAGCAAGATGAAGAAATTGTTTTCGGAAACAATGCATGTGAGTTATATTTTGAGGAAGATGACATGGACGGCTTTGTTACAAAATTAAACACTATGAAAAGTATCGAATATGTTCATCCACTCTTTGAACATTCATGGGGCCAGCGAGTAGTTCGTTTCTATGATGTGGATAAGCACATTATTGAAGTCGGCGAAAACATGATTATGGTTGTTAAGAGATTTATAAACACTGATGCTAGAATAGAAATAGGACAACTGAAATAGAGATTTTCCCTGGTTTATTATAAAATTAAAATAACTGAACTAGGGGGTACTGTTTAATGGGAAAACACAAAAAACAATATAGTGCTGAATTCAAGCAGGATGCTGTAGAGTATTATCATTCATCTGGCAAAAGCCTAGAACAAGTAGCAGGAGATCTTAAAGTTAGCAAGTCAGCCTTAAGTAAGTGGGTGTCAAGTGCTCAAACAAATCATGGTACTGTTAATCACAGAGGATCGGGCAATCATAGCTCAGACGCCGAAAAAGAGATTACTCGCTTAAAGAAGGAATTAAAAGATTCAAAGGATGCGCTGGACATCTTAAAAAAGGCTATAAGCATACTGAACAACTAACAGAATCAATTTATTTAGCAACAAGACTAGCATCGAAGGAGCGCAAGATTTCTGTTAACAGTGTGCTCAAATTATTGGGCGTTTCTTCATCGGGATATTATAGTTGGGTCAAACGAACTCCATCCGATCAGGAAATAAGGAAGCAAAAAATCAAAGCTGAAATTGTAGAGATTTATAATGAATCTCATCAAATATATGGAGCCCCAAAAATAACATCAATCCTTCAATCAAGGGGGCATGTAATCGCAGAGAAGACCGTCGGTAACTACATGAGAGAAGAAGGAATAAAAGCCATCTGGGTACGTCCCTACACTAGAACAACCATAGATCCCGAGTTCGATAACAAGCTTAAAAACATTCTTAATAGAGACTTTAATCCGAAGGCAGCCAACACTGTTTGGGTAACGGATATAACCTATGTTTACACCCTATCTGGATTTGCCTATCTGACGAGTGTGATGGATCTGTTTTCCAGGAAAATCATAGGCTGGCAGGTATCGGATAGTTTATCCACAGAACATGTATTAAAGGCCATTGAAAAAGCTAAAATGAATCGAAAGATTAGTCAGCCTATAGTAATCCATAGCGACAGAGGAGTTCAATTTGTATCTAAAAGCTATTTAGAGGCTACTCCAGCAGCCCATTTTATTCACAGTTACTCAAAGAAGGGAACCCCATGGGACAATGCATGTATAGAAGCCTTCCATGCTTTAATTAAGCGAGAATGGCTCAACCGTTATGTGATTAAAAACACTAAACACGCTCAGGAATTAGTCTTTGAGTATATTGAAGCTTTTTATAACACCGTTAGAATTCATGAACATTGTGGCATGATGTCACCCTATAATTTTGAAAATACTTTAGTGTGTTAAATTGATAAACTGGGATTATTTCTACTTTTAACCTGTCCGAAATCTTGACAGAAGACCAAATACTGATAACCGGTATTCCATTACACCGCCCTGGGTTTTGAAGAGCTATCCGGCAGTAGAACGGATCATGTTTTTATTAAGAAGCAGCCCGTGCCTGACAGGCTGTGCGTATTGCGATCAGGCGCTTGACATTCATCAAGGGCTGAAACGTTTCTTCGGCTTTGATGATTACCGAACCTATGCAGGGGAACCTTTACAGAAGCATGCCGTCCAAGCCGCAGTTGACAACAAATCTCTTTTGGCCATCTTTCCTACCGGTGGCGGGAAGTCCATTACCTTTCAAGTGCCGGCCTTAATGAGCGGGATCAACACCAAGGGGCTGACAGTCGTCATCTCCCCTTTGCAGTCCTTGATGAAAGACCAGGTGGATAACCTGGAAAAATTGAATATCACAGATGCTGTGACGATTAATGGTCTGCTGGACCCGATAGAAAGGGCCAAAGCTTTGGAAAGAGTAGAAAATGGTTCAGCCTCTATTCTTTATATATCGCCAGAATCGTTGCGTTCCAGGACCATTGAACGTTTGCTTTTAGGGAGAAATGTGGTCCGTTTCGTGATCGATGAAGCTCACTGTTTTTCATCATGGGGTCAAGATTTTCGGGTGGACTATTTATATATTGGGGACTTTATCAAAAGCTTTCAGGAAAAGAAAAGTCTTCCGGAAGGGATCCCTGTTTCTTGTTTTACGGCGACAGCCAAGCAGAAGGTGATAGAAGATATCCGGGCTTATTTCAAGGAAAAGTTATCCCTGGATTTGGAAGTATTTAGTTCCAATGCCTCCAGAAGCAATCTTCAGTATCAAGTGTTCGAGAAGCATGATGAGGAGGAAAAGTACAACACCCTTAGGAATATGATCGAAGAAAAGAATTGTCCGACGATCATTTATGTGTCACGTACCCGTAAAGCAGAAGTATTGGCGCAAAGATTAACCCAAGACGGTTATCAGGCCAGAGCCTACCATGGTCAGATGGACAAGCAGGAGAAAACCGAAAATCAGGATGTCTTTATGCGAGGAGAGATTCAGATCATGGTAGCCACCTCTGCTTTTGGCATGGGGGTGGATAAGAAAGATGTTGGGTTGGTAATTCATTACGACATCTCCGATTCCCTGGAAAATTACATTCAGGAAGCAGGAAGAGCAGGACGGGACGAAACTATTTCGGCCGCCTGTTTTGTGCTGTTTAATGACGATGACCTGAGTAAGCATTTTGTGATGTTGAATCAGACCAAGCTGAGTATCCAGGAAATCCAACAGATCTGGAAGGCTGTTAAAGATATCACCAAATCACGGGCCAAGGCATCCCAATCCACGTTAGAGATTGCCCGCAAGGCCGGTTGGGATGATAGTATCATGGACATTGGAACCAGAGTGACCACGGCGATTGCTGCCTTGGAAAACGCAGGTTATCTGAAAAGAGGTCAGAATAGCCCGAGACTCTACGCGAACAGTATTTTGGCCAAAAATGCAGAAGAGGCCGTTCAGAAGATTTACAGTTCCAGTCGTTTTAGTGATAAGCAAAAGGAACAGGCCACGAGGATCATTAAGAAACTGATCTCCAGTAAAAGCAAAGGACGCTCCGGTGATGAAGTCGCGGAAGCAAGGATCGATTATATCTCCGATCATTTGGGTATTGTGAAAGAGGAAGTCATCCAGATTGTCAGTCTTTTGCGGGATGAAAAGATTTTAGCAGATTCTCAAGACCTGAATGCCTTTATTAAGAAAAAGGATAGCAAGAAAAATTCTCTGAGTATCCTGAAGACCTATGGGCAAATCGAAAAATTTCTACTCACCATAATCGGTGATGAGGAAAAAATCATCCACCTCAAGGAGCTGAATGAGCAGGCTGAAGCGTCGGCCTGTGAAGATGTCTCGCCCAATAAGATCAAAACCATTCTGAATCTTTGGGCGATCAAAAACTGGATCAAACGACAGTCGACACCCCATTCTAAAAACCATCTTGCCGTTCTTGCGCTTTTTGATTCAGAAACCTTGACAGCAAAGCTGGAAAAACGGAATGATGTCGCCCAATTTATTTTGGCTGAACTTTATGATTTAAGTAAAGCAGACTCAGGTACGGAGGAAAGCAGTCCGGAGGAAGTGCCGGTTGCTTTTTCTGTTTTGGAACTGAAAGATAAATATGCCCAGAGATCCACCCTCTTTCGGACTAGCGCGACGACGGAAGAGATCGAGGATGCACTTTTCCATCTTTCCAGAATCGAAGCCTTGAAGATCGAGGGCGGCTTTATGGTGGTTTATAATGCGCTGACGATTGAACGTCTGGAGAAGGACAATAAAAAGCGTTACAAAGTAGAGGATTACCAGAGACTGGAACAGTATTACCAGAATAAAGTCCAGCAAATCCATATTGTTGGCGAATATGCCCGGAAAATGATCAGGAATTATCAAGAGGCCCTGCAATTTGTTGATGATTATTTTAAGTTGAATTACCTATCCTTTCTGCATAAATATTTTCCGGGCAGCCGTCAGGACGAAATCAAACGAAACATTACACCCTCAAAGTTCAAACAACTGTTTGGCGAATTATCACCGACCCAACTTAAAATCATCAATGATAAGGAATCAAAGACCATTGTCGTCGCCGCCGGACCAGGAAGCGGTAAGACGCGGATTCTGGTGCATAAGTTGGCGTCTCTATTGTTAATGGAAGATGTCAAGCATGAGCAATTGCTGATGGTGACATTTTCCAGATCGGATGCTACGGAATTCAAAAAGCGTTTGTTAAAGCTGATCGGCAATCCCGCCCACTTCATCGAGATCAAAACCTTTCATTCCTACTGCTTTGACTTATTGGGCAGAGTTGGATCCCTGGAAAAGTCAGGTGAGATCATTCTGGAAACGATTAAGCGGATCAAGAACGGACAAGTTGAACCGGGCAGGATTACGAAAACGGTCTTGGTCATTGATGAAGCCCAGGACATGGATGCCCATGAATTTGCCTTGGTCAAGGCTTTGATGGAACAGAACGAGGGGATGCGGATCATTGCCGTCGGGGATGATGACCAGAATATTTTTGAATTCAGGGGCGCAAGTTCCAAATATATGGAGAACCTGATTACGGAACCAGATGCCGTGCTGGTTGAACTGGTTGAAAACTACAGGAGCAAGCGCAATCTCGTCGATTTTACCAACCAGTTTTTAATGCGAATTCCGAACCGGTTAAAGCACACGCCCATTATGGCTGTACAGAGTGACAATGGCAAGATTAAACGGGTCCGCTATCGAAGCCGTCATTTGATTACTCCGTTAGTCAAGGACATCCTCGCGGAAGGGCTTACCGGAAGCACGTGTGTTTTGACTAAGAGGAATGAAGAGGCTTTACAGATTGCAGGACTGCTCATGAAGAGCGGTAGGCAGGCTAAGCTGATTCAGTCCAATGAAGGGTTTAGTCTCTATAACCTTTTGGAAATCCGGTATTTTCTGAGCCGCCTCAATTTGGCTGACGATGTCTATATCATCCATGATGATCTTTGGGAAAATGCCAAACGGAAACTGGCAGAGCGGTTTGGCAGCAGCTTGAATTTAGAGAGTTGTCTTAATCTTATCAAAGATTTTGAGGCGGCAAATCCAAAGTATAAGTATAAATCTGACCTGGAGATCTTTATCCGCGAATCCGTGCTGGAAGATTTCATTGGCGAAACTAGGGAAACGATCTTTGTGTCAACTATTCACAAGGCTAAAGGCCGAGAGTTTGACAATGTCTTTCTGATGCTGGACTTATTTGACCCTGGAACGAACGAGGCCAAACGCCAGCTTTATGTTGCCATGACCAGGGCAAAACGCAATCTTACCCTTTATGATAACGGGAACTATTTGAATTCCATTAACGCTGAGGATATGCAAGTGGTTGTTGATTCCCAAACCTATCTTCCACCCCAAGAATTGGTCATGCAATTATCTCATCGGGATGTTCAATTGGATTTTTTTCGATACTGCCGGCCTTTGATTAAGGATCTGAATAGCGGGGAGTTCCTTGGTGTTGACGGGAATGGCTGCCGTAATTCCAAGGGCCAAGCAGTTGTCAAATTTCTCCAAACAATTTTTAAAACAAATTGAGTCGATGAGGCAAAAGAATTATGTACCGAGAACAGCCAAAATAAGATTCATTGTCTACTGGCAGAAAGAAAACACAGAGCGCGAGGTTAGAATTGTTTTACCAGAGCTTTACTTTGAAAAAATATTGCCATAATCATTCTTGCTGTCATTAATTCTGGCCGTTTTATATATGGCTCACTTTTCAGTACCAAATTTTTTGACGATATATTTGCAAAAAATCCGCGATATTCGTTCCAGCGAGAGGAACTTATCATTACCGATATTTACGTAACTTCTATTGATTACTCACCCAAAGTTGTATTACCCTTGCTGAGTATTTCGGGGTGAAAGAGCCGCTTTAGCGGAAAAAGAGAGCCGCCTTCACGCTCAAACTGAGCCACCTTCACGGAACAGAGAGCCACCAAAAAAGTCGATTTTCTCTGGGGTTAAACTTGACATGGGGCCCCACGGGATGTGCTTCAGTGGGTCGAGGGGTGTGGCTAAAAGGAAGACTGTCTTTTGGGTAAGCCCCACCCCCTTGATTTAGGGTAGCACATCCCTACCCATGTCAAGTTTTAATTTCGGGTCTGTAACAACGGCTTGAAACTAGGGCGGCTCCCTTGAGCGTGAGTCTGGCTCTTTTATTCCGTGATAATGGCTCTATTTCGCCGACACAGTGGTTCTCTCGGAGCGAAATATTCACCCTTGCCATTTCGTCATGTAAATCCTAATTTCCAATAGGTGTCTATAAAACTTACGTTTTAAATATGTTATCGTGGAGTATTTTTATTGTGCTTTTGACGGGTTTTGCCAATGTGCCTAGAGGCTGCTACATCCAATTGGAAAAACAAGCCCAGGACTACATTTTAGAGAACATTCGAAATGCGATTAATACTAAGTGTAATATAATCAGCAAGCTATATGATCTTATAGAAACCAAGCAGGAGCTAAAGGTCAGGGAGTTTTTTGAGGGTTATCATGTAACACCCCCAGACGTCTATAGCAAAAAGGTAACGATTGTGGGGCTGGCGGCTCAAGCCGGTTTACTCAAGGGCTATTGATACCCAAGCGCGGAAAAGACATGAACGACTAATTAAAAATATTATTGCGATTATAACGGGCACAGGAGATTTAAAGATTATAACCAACAATTGATTGCATAGTAAGAAATGGGTATAATATAAGTAGAATGTTACTATAAGGAGTTGATACCATGCAGATTAAACCGTCCGCAAGTATCAGGCAAAATTATAATGAAATTGCGGCTTTGTGCAAATCCTCCGGTGAGCCTGTGTATCTTACGAAAAATGGCGAGGGCGATCTCGTGGTCATGGATATAGAGGCGTTTACCCGCCGCGAAAAAATGCTGAAACTACGCGAAGAACTGCTGGCTGTTGAGGAAGACCGTCTGGCCGGACGTTCCGGAGTGACCCTGGATGAACTGGACAGCTATCTGGAGAGCATTATTGATGAGGTGGAACATGGAAAAGAAGCCTCAATATAAAGTGATTGTTTCCGACCGTGCCCGTCAGATGCTGGCGGGCCATGTTCGGTTTCTGGCACAAAAAAGCCCCGTTGCTGCGCGTAATTTAAAAAACGATCTTATGAACGCTATTCGTCCCCTATCCACCATGCCGGAGCGTTTTCCATTTCTTGATGCGGAATTTATCCCGCTCAATAAGTACCACAAGCTATTCGTCGAAAAGTGGTATTTAATTCTCTATCAGATAAAGGATCAGACGGTATATGTAGACTATATCGTGGATTGCAGGCAGGATTATGGGTGGCTGGTAAAATGAGCTGAAATAATGAAAAAGCCCGCAGCATGGGTACTGATCATTTCGGTATTGGCAGTCATTTTCTCGTCTGTATGCCTGTTGACGAATCCTGCGCTGAAGCTGGAGCTTACCGATGCGACCTCTGTGCTTTCCATGGAGATGGAACAGATTAACAAGGGCACGTGTGTTGGTCGTACGACGGTGACGGACAGCGAGGACATCAAAACCGTTCTGTCCGCCCTCTCCGGGGCCAGAAAAGCTCCGACGCAATCTGTAAACGATTATCCTACACAGGAGAATTACCTTGTTGTCAGGCTGGTTCTGGAAAGGGAGGAGAAGACGCTGTGTCTGTATACGCAGGGGGACGGGTACTACGTCGAGGAGCCTTATATTGGGGTATATAAATATAAGAGCGACAGGGAAACAAATGTAGCGATGCACAAAATTTATAACGACAGACTCTCAGCGGCAACTCGTTCGCTGGAGCAGTTGACGTTGGACGAGGGTCTACAGTAGAGCGAAAAAGTCATCTGGGGTGATTGCAGCAACAGGTGATTTGTTAAAATCTTTAGGATTGGGAGTATGTACGTACTTTGAATTTCTGGAGAGCATTTTTGCGAATTTCTATTGATCCAGCAGGTATTTTATAACTCATTTTACGCTCCCCACAAACTATAAATTATCTGTAGCTCATTAATCCTATTAATACGAAGCATAGCCAATTTCGGCTTGAACTTTTTTAAGATTTCGAAGAATAGGCTGCCAGGATTTGTTGGATGAGCTCCTGCCGACTTTCAGGGGCCTCGATTTTGAAGTGTTCAAGATAATCGGATACTTGCTCAGGGGAACCACTTCGGCCGACGATGGCATAAGCCAAGTAGAATAAAGAGGTCCCCCAATTGACCTTCTCGCCCTGTTTGTTTTTGAGTCCATTGCGAGGGAAATTTAAGAGATCATCTCCGATGTCTTGAACGATTTCATCGAGTTCTCCAATGGTTTTCACTCCCAGGTAACTAAAGACTGTAGTGAGATAGCCAAAAAAACGATCCTTTAATTCCAAATCAGCGTTGACGATCTGACTGATCATCTGGTCGAGTCTGCGGATAGGCTGGGATTTCAGGACATAGGATTTTAGCGATGCCTGATTGATCAGCACCATTGTGGGAGTCTTTTCGATCTGAGCTTCAACTTCGGCTTCGTAATTAGCGAGGTTGGAACGAATTTTGATGAATTCTTCATCTGCCAACTCCAGTAATCCTGCCAGTCGCGAGAAGCTTCGCCGGATTTCGCGGGGAACGGCGTGTTTATTTTTATAACCTAAGTCATGTTCAATTTCCGCCCAGGTATGCTGCAGGATAGAGCGAACTTGAATTTCCACTTTGCAATCTTTAAAGCGCTGGTACTCAATAAGCTGGAGCCTAAAGGAGGGAAGTTTGACGACATAGTGAAGGGAGAGATAGCCGAATTTCTCAGGGTCAATCAATTCACGCTTGTCCACGGAATTTGCCCGATCTACTTCAAATTCCTCTTCCACGAAACTCGCGATAAGATCCACCTGGTCAGCGAAATAAGTGATAATCCGAATCCCGGCTAAATCGGTGATGTCTTCCAGTTTGGTGTATTTATCATCTTCCCGGTTTACCTTTCTTTTTAAGCTCTCCCGGCTCTTTACCCGGGAAGTGATCGAGTGAACGTTAATACCCTTAAGCTGAAGTATTCCTTTTAACAAGTTTTCGGTGACATTTGTAAAATCGGAATAGACGGGATAAGCTTGATCAAATTTGGCAAGGATGTCGGCTGAATTTTGATTGGCCATCTTAAATTTCCCTTCGGCTTCTTTAGTTTTTTGTTGTTATTATGTTATCACATTTATTTTGCGATATAAAAGTCTATTGATTCTTGTCGCCGCTTTTGTTTATGCTGGAGATGATGAGCCAATATCAAACCTTACCCGAAATGTCCTATCTAGGCATTCTCATATGGCTTCATTATGAACGGTTTGAATGAGGAAATGGATGTATATTTTAAAATTGACTCCTTTAAGGCAATATACCACCAACATTTGAAGTTGACCGTTATTAACAATCATATTATAATTTAGGTGAACGAATGTACACTCAGGACGGGGGTATAGAGATGCCTATCCCAAAATTAAGGCAAAACAAAGAACGTCGGCAAAGACTTTTGGAATGCGCTATTGATCTATTTGTTGAAAAGGGATATTTTAATACTTCAGTCCGCGAAATAATAGTTAAATCAGGTTTTGGAACTGGTACCTTTTATAATTACTTTATTGATAAGGAGGATATTTTAAAAGCGCTTCTGGAAGAATTCGCGGATCAAATTATTTCAGGCGTTAGCACCTATTACACAACCGAAAAAGATTTGTACAAAAGATTTGTAGAAACAAAACGTGTAACCATGGAAATCTTCGCCCAGAACGAGAAACTATCAGAAATATATAGTCGAGTAGCGGGCACAAGTGAAGCAATTGACAAATGCCTGAAGCAGTTTGAGGATAAATTAATTGAGTTTTATATTAGGAATATTGAGTATGGCATTAATAAGGGTGCTTTTAATAAGGTTTCGGTCCCTCCGGTCGCCCACGCCATACTGGCAGTAGAAAAATTCCTGTTGTACAAATGGATAGTATTAAAGGATATAACTAACGAAGAAATGGTAGAAATGGTTATATCTTTCCACGAAACCCTGGCCAAAGGTTTAGTCAACAACAAGTTGTTATTCTGAAAGGACTTTTGTTATCAGTGTTTGAACAACGGTCCTTATTGTTTAAAGAAGAAGTGAACGTCCGTACGTTCGCTATTTAACTTACATGAAAAGAGAGGTGTTATATAATGAGGTTGACTCCAGCAGGTGAACTGACAAGGCGGATTACCGCATTGCAAAAACTGTTGCAGCAAAAAGGCGTTGACGGTGCGTTAATCGTGGATAGCGCGGATATGTTTTATTTTGCGGGCACCGCTCATCGTGCCCACCTGTTTATCCCTGCGGAGGGCAAGCCTTTGTTGATGGTGAAAAGAAGCTTTACCCGTGCCCAAGGAGAATCGGCGTTGGAAGATATCGTTCCCTTGGCTAATGTGAAAGACTTGACCAAAATGCTAAATGTGTATGGATATAATAACATAACTACCTTGGGGCTTGAGCTGGACGTATTGCCTGCGGCGCTGTACCTGCTTTTTCAAAAGCTATTTGAGGGTGCTCAGATTGTAGATATCAGTGGATTAATTCGTTCTGTGCGCATGGTTAAGTCATCCTTTGAGCTGGAGGTGCTCCGGGACGCCGCCCAACTTAATTACACTCTATTTTCCCGGGTCAAGGACTATTTAAAAGAGGGTATTACTGAATTAGAACTGGCGGGTCAGCTGGAGATGGTGTATCGCCTGGCAGGACACTCGGGCACTGTAAAAATGCGGGGATTTGACCAGGAAGTTTATTATGGCCACGTATTGTCCGGCACTAATGGGGCCATACCTAGTTGTATGGAAAGTCCCACCGGTGGACTGGGAGTAAGCATTTCCTTCCCACAGGGAGCAGGCTATAAAAAAATAGCCCGGAATGAGCCAGTTATGATTGATTTTGTAGGGGTTAAAGACGGTTATTTGGCAGACCAAACCCGGATATTCTGTATCGGTCAACTGCCGGATAAACTTGTACATGCTCATGAGACAGCTTTACTCATTCAAGAGGCCGTTAAGCAGATGGCTGTACCGGGGGCGTTGTGCGAGGACATTTACTGGTATGCGATTAATATGGCTGCCGAATCCGGATACGGAGAGCATTTTATGGGCTACTCCGAGCCCGTGCCTTTTATTGGACATGGCATAGGTATAGAACTTAATGAATGGCCGGTGTTGGCCTTAGGTTTTAAAACGCCACTGGAGAAGAACATGGTCATAGCCATAGAGCCAAAATTTATTTTCCCGGAAGGTGCTGTGGGAATAGAAAACACTTTTGTTGTGGGGGAAAAAGGACTGGAAACGTTGACATTGTTTGATGAAAATATATTATATGTCAAACAATAGCCCTTATTTTTGCAGGAGTGAACGTGCGTACGTTCACAGAAACAGTGCTAGAAGTTATTTATGCTTTAGCAGGTCATGCCTTTTCGGCAGCCTGCAATGCATATGGAAAAACATCTTTAGGACTCTCGACAACCATCCAGTTTATTGAATCAGCTAAAATCGGAGACAAGATAGTCGCACGTGCGACAGAGTTAAAACGAAGCTATCGTACAGGATTCTATTGAATCGACGTCTTACTGAGCAAAATCTAATAGCAACTATGGAGGCAGTGTCTTATCGCAAAGATCATTATTTTATCGAGCTTGATGAGCAAGGTTAAATATTAAGTATATATACATATGCTCCCAGCCGAATCTATCGCTAAACGGGTAAGCTTGTAATGGCAAATGGAGGTAATCCTATGTTTAAATCAGGAGTTGGATTCCATTACAATGTTAACAATTGTGAGCGTACTTCCTGGCGTGGTCAAACTGGCCACGTTTAGCGACCCCGACGGATATAAACTGATGCTTTCGGAGAGAATCGGGTGATAAGTTAACAAGAGCAAAGGCTAAGACTCTTGTAAGTAAAGAGCAAGCCACCGTTCACATGAAACGGCGGCTTGTATTGTAAAAGACGTTAAACCCTTGCCAGTCTGGCTCCCATATCAAAGGCTTTTTGACAATCCAGCGGGAATTGCTCTGCTTTTATTTGGGATTTGTGTTTTTCATTGAACATGGATGCTTCATACTTGGAGTAGTCATCAAATTGGTAGGTATCGGCGGAAATCATAAATTCAGAGGTTCCGTTGAGTAATTGCAGGCTATTTTTAGTTTGTTCAAATAGAGCTTCATAATTTACTCGCTGGAGAAACTCCTTAGGAACATTCATGGTATATATAAAACCGGAGGACAACTTCCCAGGATAAACGGAGCGATGCCCCTCATTATAGGAAAGGTTGGAAAAAAGCAACCGTTCCAGGAAAGAACGCATTAAACCGGTAACGTTGCCAAAATAGATGGGTGATCCCAAGAAGAGAACATCGGATTCCAGAACTTTTTCAAGAACCCCACTTAAGTCATCCCGCATAGCGCAGTGTCCGACAAACTTCGAATTCTTCCTCTTACAGGCAAAGCAGCTGGTGCAGCCTTTATAATTTAAGTCATACAAATGAACAGCTTCTGTTTTGGCTTCCACGGATTTAGCTCCATCAAGGGCTTTTTGCAATAAAGTATCCGTATTCCAATTTTTGCGCGGACCGCCGTTGACAGAAAATACTTTGACCATCAGATATCGTCTCCTATAATTTACTTAATCCTTGTGTTGATCTCAGACACTTTCATTATAATGGCAAGGAATAAATATACAAGTACGCACCTTTTTGTGCCTATGTTTCCGGCAACGGCTGTTCCGCCAAGACGAAGCATGGATTTTAGCCGGGCGTAACTGTAAACTTATGGGCACACTTCGGGCAAGTAACATGAAATTGCAGGAGGGGTAGAAAGCAATAATAAACAACGGATCAATACGGAAGATATGAAAAAAGAGGAGTATTCGTGAGATTTGCCGAAATTATGCCATAGAACAGATTTCTTTTTCTTTTTAATCTGAGAAAAGAGGCGCAGTAATTTGAGCAACATGTATTTAATTTTTTTGAGCATCGGTCATTTAGTGGTTGATTTAGGGCAGGGGATCCTGCCAATTTTAACTCCCGTGTTAGCGAAAAGTTTTCAGCTCAGCTATTTTCAAGTTGGTATAATCGCCCTGGCATTTACCTTTAGTTCAGCTATTATCCAGCCGATTTTCGGAGTGCTAAGCGACCGATACAGCATGCCTTGGTTAATGCCCGTAAGTCTTTTTCTTTCAGGTTCTGGTTTGGCTCTGACAGGTATGGTCCACTCCTACGGACTATTGTTGCTTGCGGTGCTGCTAAGCGGTATCGGGGTAGCGGGCTACCACCCTGAAGGATCTAAATTAGCCCATTTTCTCAGCGAAGAAAGCAAAGCAGGGGCATCAATGGCGATTTTCTCAGTGGGAGGAAATCTCGGCTTTGGCCTTGGTCCTATGCTGGCCGTGTTTGTATTAAGTTTTGCCGGACTGAAGTCCATTCAAGGTGTTATGATTCCTGGGACTTTGGCCGCGCTGCTCTTCTTGTTTTTATTGCCCAGATTTAAGTCCATCCTGGCTGAAAAAGCTCACAAGCATAAAAAGAATATAAAACAAACTGCAAAAAGTAGGGTTAGGGTCGGGAGCTTAATAATCTTGCTACTGTATGTAACGATAAGATCATGGATACAATCCGGTCTGGTTTATTTTATTCCATTTTACTTTCCAAGTTTTAGAGGAATTACTCAACCTGAATATTTAGTGAGTACATTTTTAATTGCAGGGGCGGTAGGCACGATTTTGGGCGGTCCTTTTGCAGACCGTTATGGAGGAAAAAATGGGTTGTTAGTTTCGATGCTTGTTTGCCTCATCACAATCTTTCCCTTTTTGCATTTAAACGGCCTTTTGATTCCCATTCTGGCTTTTATTGTCGGAGCAGCACTGATCTCGACTTTTTCCACGACTGTGGTATTCGGACAAAGGCTACTGCCTCATAATATTGGACTTGCTTCAGGGATGTTGCTCGGTTTTGGAGTCGGCATGGGTTCAATTGGGGTAACCATACTTGGAGTAATCGCTGATCACTTTGGTCTACCCTTGACCATAAACATTATCAGTTTGCTGCCAATCCTGGGAATTGTGCTTGCTGTTACCCTGCCGGATATTAGAGCACGGGAATTTTCTGCCGAGCCGAATTCCGCCGCATAGTTGCAAGTCTGTCCCAGTTGTAGAAAAGGAACGTCTTCTGTCAAATTTACCTTTTCAGAGGACGGTCATTGATGGTAAGATAAGATTAGCTAAGCTAAGACACGATTTAACAGCAAGTCGTGTCTATTTTTTAATATCCAGAAAATAGCCAAAAAATATCCAAAAAATATCCAAAAAATCCGCAGACCCCAAAGGAAGCTTCTCGCACAGGAGTGAACGAATTCATGGAGAGGCGGTAAAGCCCACAAAGCTTTTGCGGGGAAGCGGAGCCACGGGTCCCCTCTCGCCGTCCTGCAAGAAGAATAATTCGTGCGAAGACAGTGTCTGCAAGAAGGGTAATCCGTGCGAAAACAGTGTTTTCGTGGGCTTCGGGGACACTCGGCCAATCCACACTGCAGGAGTATGCGTAATGAGCTGCAGTGTGGCGATAAGCTCGTCCGCTTATCGTCATGGCCAGCGGTTCACTTCAGGTTTTACCCGGAGGTTTGGCGAAGCTCCCGCGAAAGCGCGTGGGCGAGCCTCGGAATGCTGAGTGAACGGATGTGCGGGAAGCTGCCTGACCCGAACGACCCTTTTCAGGTATGCTAACACGTGCGAAGACGGTGTCTTTCAGGAAAGCCTAGTACGTGCGAAGACGGTGTCTTTGTCTGGAAAGCCTAGTACGTGCGAAGACGGTGTCTTTGTCTGGAAAGCCTAGTACGTGCGAAGACGGTGTCTTTGTCTGGAAAGCCTAGCACGTGCGAAGACAGTGTCTTCGTGTCTGGAAAGCCTACCACGTGCGAAGACAGTGTCTTCGTGTCTTAACCGGAAAAAATTTTTAGGAGAGACTGACGAAGTACATGAAAAGAATAAGTGAAATTTTTAGTGATTATGAAGCAGAGGATAACCTCAATACTGCTATTGTACAAGCAGTGGTCTTAACTAAAAGTACGAAAACTCTGGAGATGAAAATCAGCTCTGATCAATATATTGAACTAAGTGAAATTGAATCCCTAAATCAGTTTATAAGGGAACGATTAGCCTTAGACGATTCAATCATCACGGTAGTTTACAGTGAGGGAACTCAGAGAAAGCCCTTAGAAGAGGAACTCAAAACTATTTTGTCATGGTTGGCCGATAAACATCCGGTCTTAAATGGAGCGCTCAAAAATTGTGATTATGAAATAGCACAAAATCATTCGATCAAATTTACGTTTAAAACGGCAGTTTCCTACTTGTTAAAAGCCAGGGGTTACGATAAAAAAATCCAAGAGACCATCAAAAACCTCTACGACGCCACCTATCAAATCAAGTTTGTGGATAATGTCAGCAGTGAAGAATTAAAAAGGCTGCAAGAAGCTACCCAAGAAACGGAGAGTCTGCTTCTGCAAAAGGAAGTGTCTGCCACACCAAGCCATTATGCCTCTGAATTACCTAAGGAAGCTGGGCCGATAAAGCCGGAAAATAACGGCGAAAAGGACGGAAAAAAAGGCGATCCATCCTTGATCTTAGGCAGAAACGCGAGTATCAAGGACACGGTCATTAAAATAACGGACATTACGCCGGATGAAGGCAGGATAGCTATCCAGGGCGAACTATCCAATATCGAAGCCAAGGAATTAAGAAGCGGCAAAACCCTAATTTCCTTTGATTTATATGACGGCTCAAGTTCCATGACCTGTAAGGCGTTCATCAAGCCCGGTGAAGATGGTGAGATATTATCCAGGCTGAAAAAGGCTAAGGGGGTCAAGCTGGCCGGAAATGCCGGCTTTAGCCAGTTTTCCGGGGAAATTGAGCTTATTGCCAATACCATCGTAGAAACAGCAGGCAGGAAGAAGGCTCAGCGGCAGGATAGGGCAGAGGAGAAGCGGGTCGAGCTGCACATGCATACCCAGATGAGTCAGATGGATGCCATGACCAGTGCTACTGATCTGATTAAAAGAGCTATGAGCTGGGGGATGAAATCTATTGCCATTACGGATCACGGCGTGGTGCAGTCTTTTCCCGAGGCCCATAAGCTCTTAGGACGAGATAATCCGAACATGAAGGTTATCTATGGAGTCGAAGCCTATTTGGCACCGGATAAAAAAACCTCGGTTACCAACGCCAAGGGCCAGAGCATTGATACTATCTATTGCGTGTTGGACTTGGAAACCACCGGCTTCTCAGCTGTAACGGAAAAAATCACAGAAATAGGAATTATGAAACTCGAAGATGGCAAGGTCATTGACCAGTTCAGCTGCTTTGTTAATCCGGAAAAGCCCATTCCGGCAAGGGTTGTTGAGGTTACCAACATCACCGATGATATGGTAAACGATGCCGAAACCATAGAACAGGTTTTTCCTAAACTGCTGGATTTTATAGAGGGAAGCGTTTTGGTGGCTCATAATGCTGAATTTGATCTGGGTTTCTTAAAGCATAATGCCCGGGTCTTAGGCTATGACTTTGATTACACCTATTTGGATACCTTGTCCTTAGCTAAGGAGCTCTTTCCGGATTACAAAACCTATAAATTAGGAAGAATCGCCAAGAACTTAGGCTTCAAGGTGGAGGTAGCTCACAGGGCCTTAGATGATGTGGATACCACGGTTAAAGTTTTTAAGGTTATGCTTGAAAAACTAAAACAACGGGGAGCAGAAACCCTTAAGGATATCGATCTCTATGGCTCCGATGAAGACGCGAAGAGCGTGGAGTATAAGAAGCTTAAAACCTATCATGCCATCATCTTAGCCAAGGACTATGTGGGATTAAAGAATTTATATAAGCTGGTTTCCTATTCCCACTTGGATTATTTTTATAAAAAGCCACGGATCTTAAAGAGCCTTTTTAAAAAATACTCCGAAGGTTTAATCCTGGGCAGTGCCTGCAGTGAAGGTGAGCTTTACCAGGCCATCTTGCTGGGAAAATCCGCTGAGGAAATCGAAGCCATTGCCGAGGACTACGATTATTTAGAAATCCAGCCTCTCGGGAACAATGATTATTTAGTCAGAACAGAGCAGGTGCCCGACAAAGACTATTTAAAGGAAATCAACCGCAAAATTGTGGCTCTGGGTAAAAAATTAAACAAGCCTGTCGTCGCCACGGGTGATGTTCACTTCCTGGATCCGGAAGATGAGATCTACAGGCGTATACTTGAAGCCGGTCAAGGCTTTAAGGATGCCGATAATCAGGCCCCTTTATATTTAAAAACCACCGAGGAGATGCTTCAGGAATTTTCCTATTTAGGAGCGTCAAAAGCCTATGAGGTGGTGGTTACCAACACCAATCTGGTGGCCGATATGTGCCAGCCGATCAGTCCTATTTCAGCGGAGAAATGCGCGCCTCATATTGAAGGCTGCGAGCAGACGATTAAGGATATTACCTATGAGAAGGCCCATGCCCTCTATGGAGACCCTTTGCCGGAAATTGTTCAGCAAAGGCTCGATAGAGAGCTGGATTCGATCATCAAAAATAGCTTCTCTGTGATGTATATCATCGCTCAAAAGCTTGTCTGGAAATCGAATGAGGATGGCTATCTGGTCGGCTCTCGAGGATCGGTGGGTTCCTCGGTTGTTGCCTATATGACCGGTATTACGGAAGTCAATGCCCTGCAGGCCCATTACCGGTGTCCCAACTGCCAGTATTCGGACTTCTCCGATTATGGGGTTAAAATCGGCTTTGACTTGCCAGATAAGGTGTGTCCGGTTTGCGGAGAAAAGCTGGCGAAGGATGGCATCGATATCCCCTTCGAGACCTTCTTAGGTTTCAATGGCGATAAAGAGCCCGATATTGACTTAAACTTCTCAGGAGAATATCAGGCCAAGGCCCATAAATATACAGAGATTATCTTTGGCAAGGGTACAACCTTTAAGGCCGGAACCATCGGGACTATCGCCGAAAAAACAGCCTTCGGCTATGTGAAAAAGTATTATGAGGAAAAAAGCCGTACCGTAAGCAAGGCAGAAACTCTGAGAGTCTCCAAAGGCTGCACAGGTATAAAAAGAACTTCAGGGCAGCACCCGGGAGGAATTATCGTCGTGCCGAAGGGACGAGAAATCTTTGAATTTTGCCCCGTACAACATCCTGCCGATGACTCCAATTCGGACATCATAACCACCCATTTTGATTATCACTCCATTGATTCGAACCTATTAAAGCTGGATATACTGGGTCATGATGACCCGACGGTCATCCGAATGCTTCAGGATATCACCGGCGTGGACCCTCTAACGATACCGATGGATGATCAGGAGACCATGTCGATATTCTCCTCCACGGAAGCCTTAGAGGTAACCCCGGAGCAGATCAATTCCAAGGTTGGAACCTTTGGAATTCCTGAGTTTGGTACGAAGTTCGTCAGAGGAATGCTTTTAGATACAAGGCCCAAAGCCTTCGCAGATTTAATCTGTATATCCGGACTTTCCCATGGTACGGATGTGTGGCTGGGAAATGCCAAGGACTTAATTGATGCGGGAACCGTGACCTTAAGTGAAGCCGTCTGCACCCGGGATGATATTATGACTTATTTGATCAAAAAGGGCCTGCCGCCCAATACAGCTTTTAAGATCATGGAGCTGGTGCGTAAAGGAAAGGCTTTATCGAACCCTGAAAAATGGGCTGAATATGAAGCTTTGATGAGGGAGCATAAGGTACCGGAATGGTATATCGATTCCTGCCGAAAAATAAAATACATGTTCCCCAAAGCCCATGCTGCTGCCTATGTCATGATGGCCTTCCGAATAGCCTGGTTTAAGGTGCACATACCCCAGGCTTATTACGCAGCCTACTTCACCATTCGAGCAAAGGCCTTTGACGCTGAATTTATGATCTTCGGCAAAGAAAAGGTTAAGGCTAAAATGAAGGAAATTGAGGAGCTGGGTAACGCTGCCACTCCAAAGGATAAGGATATGTACGATGACTTGGAATTGGTTTTGGAAATGTATGAAAGGGGCTTTAAATTCCTGCCCATTGATTTATACAAATCCCATGCCACAAAATTCCTGCTCGAGGAGGAGGGCTTAAGACCGCCCATAAACAGCATATCCGGCATGGGAACAGTGGCAGCTGAAGGTCTATATAACGCAGCCCAAGAAAAGCCCTTCAACTCCATAGAGGATGTCAAGAAACGGGCTAAAATCGGGAATTCTACCATCGATTCACTTCGGAAATTTGGCTGCTTTAAAGGAATTCCGGAAAGTGATCAGATGAGTCTTTTTGATGTGATTTAATGAGTGATTAAAAAAGTGAAAACAACAAGCCACCGTTCACAGGCGGTGGCTTAAGACTTTATAACACGGTGCTGGATTGGGCGGAGCTTTCAACCGAGAAAGTGGTTTGGGATCTTTACTGCTGAATCGGGACCATCACCCTGGCCTTGGCGGCAAAGGCCAGAAAGGTCTGGGGAATCGAAGAAAATCCGTACGCAGTGGAAGATGACCGGGAAAATGCCAAGCGCAATAGAGTTGATAATGTGGAGTTTATCCCAGGCAAAGTGGAAGACACCTTCCGGCAAATTACTGACCGTCCAGATATCGTCGTCCTCGATCCACCGAATTACTGGCTGAGTTATCAAAATATATGGTTCTTCTAACTCTACCTAGGCATGTATTTACGAAGTATCATAGAAATAAGAACAGTACACCTTGTCCTAAAAAGCACTAAGATGGATGTTTAATAACTTCAGCAGGTCTATCGGTTATAACTTGATCATTCCAGAAAGGAGCTCGACTGGCACGACCTAGAAGCGATTAAAAGACCTGGGCTGAAGGCACCCTTAAACTTAATGCTCTGTCATGATACTAGTCGGCTTGCCTTAGAGAGGGAAAACTGGCTTCTACTGTTAAATATTTTCTTAGCATGGGTTTCGCATAATTTAGTTGTCTCTACCCCTTTTATTCGACAAATGTTAGCAGGCTTCTTTATTGACAAAAATTACTGGTGAAATATGCTAATTAATGAGACAGGCGGATACTCTTGGCAATAAAATGACTGTATTACAATAATATTCCGTTATTTCTACCGCACTAATGATGTTTACCTTAGAGTTAATCCTTCAGTTTGATTATTAATTAGTGAAAACAATTAATAATCAATTACAAATTAAGTTTTTCTCTTGAAGCTGTTGTACAGAGTGCTATTTGATTGAAGGAATAATTTATAAAATGGGAGAGGAGGTAGTTCATATGAAAAATGCAATGATTTTAAGTGATTTGAATTACACGGAACTTACTACGGAAGAATTGAATACGATTAATGGTGGTCGTAGCTTGTATATGCGTCAATGGGATCCGCCTAAATTGAATTCAAGTTTCTACAAAACTAAAGACATAGTCAGTGGTGCGTGGCAGGGTTTCTCAAAAAGCGGTGGGGTTCAGGCTCTCAAAAATGCCATAGAACTAGTTAAACCTTTCCTCTAAAAAATGTTATTAGAAGGCTCCCATTATTCAATGGGGCCTTTACCTGTTTGTTAACTTTGCAATTTTCAACATCAAATTTGACATAGAAATACTTGCAAGAAAGGATAAGAAGTTTTGGAAAATAATAACAGGGAAATAATAATTAGTGCAAAAAACCTGCTTATTAATGCTTACAAATATCCAGAGGAACAAGTAATTATTGATTATCCAGTTTTTCTGAAAGATGGGAGTACGTTTAAAGCGGATTTAGTTGTAACTAAAGAGCCATCAGTTCCTTATTTGATAGTTTTTGTGACAAGCGATACTATACCTGTTGAACAGGTTAAGACTATTTTAGCTCAGTCCAGTCTTCAGTATGGGACTGTTTACCAAATTAAAGAGGGTGCTTATCCCGAATTTTGGGGTATTGTGAAAAAGACAAACATTCTTACTGGAAAACTTGAATTTGAAAACATTCCCGATTACCCTAACCCGCACAAATTTGCAAATGTTAATTTTATTGTTGATGCTATTCAGTCAATAATGTGTTTAATGACAAACACCTTTTAATGAGACCAAAGCACTTGGGATGAGGGATAAAATCTCTAACTTTTTTGAATTTGCGTCCGGTAACCAATATTACGTTAAGTAAGTAACGGCCCCCTCATCCGGTTGGAACGAGAGGGCTTCTATAATTATGGTTTCACTTAACGTTCCGGGTATTCCCGTAGCGTCATACTACATTCATATTAGCTAAGTTAAGTGAACACCTTGTTATGTAAAGTGGCGCGCCCAGGACGTCGGCCCTTCTAGCAATGCTTTATATTGCGCTAATAACCCAAATTGTTTAGCCCATTTGGGGCCTGAGCCTGTCCAATTGCTGTTTTCCATTTCTTCTCAATGGCTAAATGACATTTCTGCCCTAAACCGGCTCGTTCATGGTGACAAAATTGATATTCGAGTGGTATTAGACCAGTTCTATATAATTAACATTAGAAAATTACATCCTCTATGTGCATATATATTAAGCGCAAATCCTCCTTCACATCCCTTAAACGCTGGAGAAAGTACTCCAAATGTCATCTCAGGAGAGAGTTCAAGCATCATGCGATTAGCATAACCGGCACGAAATCGCTCTTATAGCCTCTTCCACCGTCCACCATCCAGGACGTCGGCAATAACTCAAACATATATCACAACTACAAGACTCTGAAGGTGGATATTTTTCATGAAGGGATTTACACCTTTTTATCTTCAACCCTATTCACCCTTTACCATGCTTAAATTATTCATTATGGCACATCTAAATCATTCGCCACAATGAATAATTCACCATTATTTGGCTTTTTGAGTCATATAATTGACACTGTACTAAACCGCTGCGCGGTGGCTTTTAGAGGCCCTAATTTATTAGATTTTATGATATCATCTTTCCAGTTTAATTCTATTTGACCTGAAAGGATGATTTTTTATGTCTCAAAACTCCCAGGTTCTTTTCTCTCATCTTCAAAAGATGATCTTCGAAATGGAGCTCCGAGGCTATGCTCCAAATACCCTGAATCATTATCTCTGCCATGTAAAGCTTCTTGAAAAGCATACTGTCAAGTCTACCCTCGAAATCACCTCTGACGAGCTTAAACAATATCTTCATGACTGTATTAAATCCGGAATTGGCTACAGTAGTATCAATATCTCTTGCGACGCGTTTAAACTCTTTTTCAATAAGATTCACGGCTACAACTGGTCTAACGACGTTATTATCCGACCTAGACGGCCTAAATCCCTTCCGCATGTTCTTTCTCAAGATGAGATTTTATCCATTACTGATCAGGTGCAAAATTCTATTCCCTCAGCGATTGGGCTGAGGGAAGGGCGATGATTCTGGACGGTGAAATGGCCATCACGGACCCAGCGGGCAAGACGGATTTTCAGGCTCTGCAGAACTATATGAAAAACCCCCAGGCCGAAAATCTGACCTATATCGTCTTTGATCTCCTGGCGCTGGATGGGGAGGACCTCCGGGGACGCCGCCTGATTGACAGGAAGGAAACGCTTGCTGCTTTGCTGAAGGATGCCCCCAAAAATCTCCACTACAGCCGGCATGTGAGAGGAAACGGAAAGGAAAGTTTCATTGCGGCCTGCGCGGCAGGCTTGGAAGGGATAATAGGTAAAAAAGCCGATTCCGTCTACAGCGGAGCAAGAAACGGCGACTGGATCAAACTAAAATGCGATAAAAGGCAGGAATTTGTGATCGGTGGATATACGCTTACTGATAAAAAAACGAGCGGGGTAAGTTCCCTGCTCCTTGGCGTCTATGAAGGCGGGGAATTAGTCTATACCGGACGTGCCGGCACCGGCCTGAGCGAATCCGACATGAAAGAGCTGGAGGGAAAATTTGCGGGCATAAAGAGAATGGAACCCCCTTTCCAAATCGCGCCAAAGCCCAGGTCGAATGAAAAGATCACCTGGCTTGAACCTGAACTGGTCGCGGAAATCAAATTTGCCGAATGGACCGAAGATTATCTGTTAAGGCAGGCCAGCTTCAAAGGCCTGCGGACGGATAAAGATTCCAGTGATATAAAAAAGGAGAAAGCGGATGACGAAATACAGCCTCAATCATCCGCTAAAGAAGTGGAGAGACCCATGAAAGCAAACGCCAATAGTATCATCATCGAAGGAATAAAGATTAGCAACCCGGACAAGGTGATCTTTGCCGACCCGGAAATTACCAAAGGGGATGTGATTCGGTATTACGCAAAGGTAGCAGAGCGCATGCTGCCGTATGTGAGCCACAGGGTTCTCAGCATTGTACGCTGTCCCAAAGGCATAGCACAGACCTGCTTTTATAAGAAGCATCCCGGTCCGGGCAGCAAAGGAATCGTCACCATCCCTATTTCCAACAGTGACGGAGAAACGGAGGATTACTTCTATATTGAGAACACATCCGGGCTGATAGCCGAAGCCCAAATGGGCACGCTGGAATTTCACACCTGGGGAAGCCGTGTTGACGAGCTGGAAAAGCCTGATCTGATGGTATTTGATCTGGATCCGGATGAGGGAATGGATCTGAGCAGGGTGCGCCAGGGTGTGCGGGATATCAGAAATATTCTTGCCGAACTTTCTCTGAACTCCTATCTCAAGACCAGCGGCGGCAAAGGGTACCATGTGGTCGTCCCTTTAAAACCTGCCGTTTCCTGGGATGTGTTTCACGATTTTGCCAGGCGCGTCGCCCAAGTTATGGAGCAGAAGTGGCCTGACCGCTACACAAGCAATGTTAGAAAGGCCAAGCGCACCAACAAGATATTCATCGACTGGATTCGAAACGGCAGAGGCGCTACAAGCATTGCCCCTTATTCTATAAGAGCGAGAAAAGGGGCAGGGGTATCCATGCCTATCGCTTGGGATGAACTGGACACGGTGGCTCCTAACGGCGTCAATATGGCGGAGGCGCTCCGGAGGATCGGCGGCAATGACCCTTGGAACGATTTTTTCAGGAATCATCAGCAGCTTAAATGAACAGGCCCGTCCTGAGCAATTCAGTTCTTGGTGCAATCGATGCCGGTAGTTTGGGAGCATGAACATATAACCCGGGATAGGAGCGGCGCAGAAAGTACCAATAGGTACAATGCTGAAGAGGTTGTAAATACAATGCTGCCATGTTTGCTGGATCTGAAGTATTTAGGTTGCAATACTTTTGTTGATGCAACTACTTTTGGATCTGCCTTGGTATGATACATACTATTACCCATCTGAACGATAGGGTGTTTATCATATAAGTGATTTTTATCTCATCAAGGCATACAGAGACCAGTTGTTGGTTGGAACGTGAGAAAGGGTGAATTAATGTGATGGGAAATAAAATAATAGGTGATTATGAATACAATATCAGGCTATTGTCAGGCGATGATGAGATTGACATCCAAGCCCTGTGCGAAAGATGTGCAGACTTTTCGGAGTTAATTGAAGGTAGACCGCCTGAAAAAGACGCGGGGCACAGCATTCTATTTGATTTGCCACCTGATAAAGAGTTGAAAGACAAATATGTTTTCGGAGTTTATAAAGAAAATGACGTTTTAATTGCAGTCATTGAAATGGTTAAAGATTATAAGGTCACTGGAGAATGGATAATAGGTTTGCTGATGATTGACCCAAGTGAAAGAGGAAACGGTTTGGGAAGGAAATTACATGATCTTATAAAAGCTTGGGTTTTGGAAGAACACGGCAAGAAGTTAAGAATTGGGGTAGTAGAAGAGAATCACAGAGGATATAAGTTTTGGTGCGAAATGGGATATTTTGAAGTGGACAGAGTAAAAAGAGACTATGGAAATAAAGAACATACTGTAATTGTTATGAATTTATTGCTTAAGTAAAGGGTATTCATGGAATTAAAGGTTTTATGTTTCAGAAATATTCCATGCCATTAAGGGGTTACCAGATTCAAGCGGCATCTTTTTTGACACCTCAAGGCACGTGGAGAGTATAGTTCTGATGACGAATTGTGGTCGGAAGGACAAACAAGACAATTAAACCACAAGATGTTGTGGTTCCGAAGTGAAAAATAGGCAAAAACAGGGGCAAAAAAGCGCATTTTTTGCCCCTGTTTTTTGGCCTGATTTATAGATGACATTGAAATTTAAAGTCTTTTTGCTGATTTCTTTTCATTACAAGGATAAGGGAAGTTTGCAATTTATTAATAAAGTTCATTTAAATGCTTTATTAAACTCGTGGGAAATGGGACCCTGTTTCAGCTGGTTTTGTCAAGACATGGTTTATTATGAAGGCAGGGCATATTTTTGGCTGACCGTCTTTCTTACGATAAGCGAAGCGATTAAAGTAGCTTATGGTCTAAATGGACATTTCAATAAAAATGTACTAATCATCTAATCCCTTTCCATTGAGAATTTGCTGCATACATTTTTCAACCCTTGACTCTCGAGTTTTGGATTGTTTGGGTTCAGAAAAATAAAGAATGTATGCTCTTTGCCGTCCCGGCGTCAATGCATCAAAAACAGCTTTCAAGGCAGAGATTTTATCTAATTTATTTTCAAATTCTTCAGGAATTATGAATTCAGTATTCTTTTTAAAATTCACTTCCAAACCGGCTTTTTCAACTTCAATGGCTTCATAAATATAGGCTTTCAAGATGGCTTCCATCTCAACTATTTCTCGAACATAGGTGAACCGAATCTGGCGCCCCGCCTGTACATTCTCCGTTTGTTTGATTAGAATACCCTTGGCATCCTTTAACAAGGCACCTTTAAAAAACAAAAACGCACAGTATTCTTTAAATGCATGTATTAAAACTATGTTACTTTTCTGAAACGTGTAACAAGGAACACCCCACTTGAATTCTTCGGTCAGCTGACAGTCAAGAAGGATCATTCTCAATTTTTCCATTTCTTCCTGCCACTTTTTGGCTTTGCTTGAGACAGAGCGAGGCTGTTCTATCCCTACCAGGAATCATCGATTGGCCGTTATTCATTCCTTCTGCCGATATACCCAGAAAGAATTTTTCGGAAAACCTCCATGAAACCCAAAAGATACTAGTGATTCCAAACAAGAAAAGCCCAAAGCCCTTGGTATCCTATCTAACTGGCGATGAGATGCGGATTGTCCTATCCCAGCCGGATAGTTCCACAAAGGATGGATTCCGCGATTTGGTTCTTTTGTCTGTGCTCTATGATACAGCGGCACGAGTTGACGAACTCATCAATCTAAAAGTTAAAGATGTCCGCCTTATGGACCCTGCAGTCATCACTCTGCATGGAAAGGGAAGCAAGACTCGTCAGGTTCCAATTATGAGTAACACCAAAACACTGCTTAGTTCCTATCTGGATACTCGAAAAAGCTGCTCAGGTATGGCAGATGTTGAAAATTTCTTATTTGTTAACCAGAAGCGCCAGAAATTATCTCGTTGGGGAATATCTTATATCATCAATAAATACGTAAAAGAAGCAAAAAAAAGTAGTGACTTTATTATTCGATTCCCAGTAACACCCCATATTCGGCATAGCAAAAGCATGCATTTGCTTCAATCAGGAGTTAACTTAATATATATCCGGGATTTCCTTGGTCATAGTGATTGTTCAACAACAGAAATATATGCCCGGGCAGACAGCGAGATGAAACGCAAAGCTATTGAAAATGCATACCCGGATTTAGTGCCTGACGGACTGCCAAACTGGGAAGAAGACGGTAACTTAATGAGATGGTTAAATTCACTTTGTGAGTAAAAGATTATGGGGAGTGTTTTTACATAAATTAAGCTGATTTAGAAGATTATTGTGTTATACTCCCCATAATCTGAGGCTCTACATAATGGCGAAGCGTGTGGACCGTGGCAGGTTTGGTAATGCCGACCTTTTCTTTTAGCCACTTGAAAGACGTGTTGAACATTTCTGGTAACGATGGGTTTACCTTCAACAAAACCAGGAAAAAGAAGATCAGTGGGTCTGTAGAGGTTCCAGTAGAGCCTGAGAATTTTGAGGTTATCATGAGATAGAACCGTCAACCGATCCTTATTGCCTTTCCCATGATTAACTCGAAGCAACATGTTCTTTGAATCAATATCTGAGATGCGAAGATTAAGCGTTTCGCTAATACGTAGACCTGACGAATACGTCGTCAGGAGAATCGTTTTGTGTTTAAGATTAACAACCTGATCCATTATGGAGAGAATCTCGTCTTTGGAAAGAACAATGGGTAGTTTTTTAGGTCGTTTGGGGCGGACAATAACGTCGTCGGACCAGTTGTTTGCCAGTATGTGGATGGAACATCGGGTTGAAAAGTATTTGAGGGAACGGATGACTTTAAGTCAATATTAAGTGAAAATCTATTTGATAAAACAAAAGTAACAATATCCTTAGATGATTGGTTAAACCAAGAAATTGTATGGAGCCCACACTGGAATTCTATGAATATCAGAGAAGTTATTATTGCGTGGGCAAACAAAAATGGTGGCGCTCATGTTGATCCAGTTATTCCTGAAAAGGCTACGTTTGCTATAGCAGTATCAGGTAAAGACTATCTACTAGTTATTGCACGTTATGTGGTTGAAATATTAGGTTGCGATTTAAATAATGATCTCATTGAAAGTATCTTTAAACCTTACGGCAATTTGCTCAACTCTTAAGTTAGGACATGTATTAGGGGCCGACGTCCTGTCGGCCTCTGGCTCTGGGGGCGCGGGTCTTTACATAACAGCGATTCCCTAAATCCGAGCGAGGGTTTAAGTACAGCTAAGGCAGAACGATTCAACTCAGGGAAGGAAAATCCCTTATCCCCTGCAAATCCGCAGCAATGTACATCATTAGGCATAATTACCTTTTCCGTACAGGCTTCTGCTACCGCTTTAAATTTATCGCTGATATGAATTTTAACAGAACTACAAGTCACGTGAACAGCTACCGTTTCTGGAACCTGTCTGAACTTTAAGCGATCCATTAAGAAATCGTGGGTGAACTCGACGGAATCATGAAGCTTAATCCCAGATTTAAAGGCACGCTTCATTCGATAGAGACACGGAATGGTATCGCAGAGTATAGGATATTTCCATTTTCACTCGCTTTGATCAGCACTTTCTCTAGTTCAGCACTCTTCACATCCGAAACCAGCTGGATTATGATAAAGCAATGAAGCGAATATGTGACTCGTTAGGCTTTTCTGAAGATTATGTCGGAAGTCTCTTGAATGTTCTGAGTTCAATTGCCCAGAACGAACCCACGATTGTGAATTTTGCTAATCGTTTAACGTATCTTGAAGAGCAGATGATGTCTTCTAATAAAAACAAGCATATTAAGGCCGTGATCCATTCAACTATCCATTCTGCCAAGGGTTTAGAATGGGAACAGGTTTACCTAATTGATCTTGTCGAAGGAATCATTCCTGAATGGGAGACCATCAGGGCTGAACAAGGTGGAAAGAACAAATTATTAGAAGAGGAAAGACGTCTTTTCTATGTAGGCATGACCAAGGCCAAACGAGAGTTAACGTTATGTTCTATGAATTATGGATATTATCAACCTCCATGTTCCGAGCAGCAGAAGTGGTTATGAGTTTTATAAAAACATGGGATTTGCTGAGGACGAAATACAAAGTGATCAACAAGACGAAATAACATGGATGATCCTAAAAATTAAATTAAATGTAAAGAAGCATTAAATAAAAGGAGCCTTATTAATCTAGGCTCCGCGGGGCGCCATCCATCACATAACACGGGTTAGCGACATCGAAGTATTACATCTTGGGTAATAACTCGACGTCGCTAACCCCTAGACGTTAGGCGAAAGCTTTGCTTAATGACATTTTTTGGGGATGATATGTAGAAAGTCGGTTTTTAGTGATATACTAATATTAGAAGTGCTTTGAGAGAGGTGAAAATATATGAGCCAAGTAAAAGAAGCTGCAATTAAAATAATCAATAATTTGCCTGATCAAGCTACCTGGGATGATATAATGTACCAGCTTTATGTAAAGAAGAAAATAGAGCTATCTCTAAAAATAGCCGAAGAAGGTAAAGTGTACTCACATGAAGAAGTTAAGAAAAGGATATTAAATAAATGAGAATCGATTGGTCTGAGCCGGCCATTCTTGACTTAGAAGGCATAAAAGAATTCATACAACGTGATTCAGAATACTATGCTCTAGAATTTACAAGTAGAATTATTGAGATGATAGAGAAGCTGTCTTCGTTTTCAAACATGGGAAGAAAGGTTCCTGAAATTGATGATGAGAGTATCCGCGAGGTTGTATTTTATAACTATCGGATAATATATAAACTTTCTGATGAATCAATTTTAGTACTTGCAATAATTCATGCAGCACGAGATTTGAATAACATGAAACCTCAACCTTGGGAGAATACATAATTTCCTGAGGTTTTCTTTTGGGCCAAAGCCTCCGCCTAACATTTGTCGCCGCCTTTGCATTAAAAATCAATATGCGATTATCGCATACTATAAAATAGTGCTGTGGTGAACACCATGTACCAACGATTGCGTGATTTACGAGAAGACAGGGATTTGACTCAGTAAGAGCTTGCCACCTTTCTGAAGGTAAGCCAAACAACCTATTCCAGATATGAAAGCGGTGCCCTTGATATTCCTAGTAGGATCAGTCCTATTTCAGCGGAGAAATGCCCACCTCATATAGAAGGCTGCGAGCAGACGATTAAGGATATTACCTATGAGAAGGCCCATGCGCTCTATGGAGACCCTTTGCCGGAAATTGTTCAGCAAAGGCTCGATAGAGAGCTGGATTCGATCATCAAAAATAGCTTCTCTGTGATGTATATCATCGCTCAAAAGCTTGTCTGGAAATCGAATGAGGATGGCTATCTAGTCGGCTCGCGAGGATCGGTGGGTTCCTCGGTTGTTGCCTATATGACCGGTATTACGGAAGTCAATGCCCTGCAGGCCCATTACCGGTGTCCCACCTGCCAGTATTCGGACTTCTCCGATTATGGCGTTAAAATCGGCTTTGACTTGCCGGATAAGGTGTGTCCGGTTTGCGGAGAAAAGCTGGCCAAGGATGGCATTGATATCCCCTTCGAGACCTTCTTAGGTTTCAATGGAGATAAAGATGCACGGTGTGGGACGGGGGAAAAGGCAGCGATAATATCAAAGCCTTACCTATCGTTATTATTATTTAGGTCTGATAGAGGGCATCTGCTTTAGCGCGGGTGCTGTTTATTTTGGCTAAAAATAATTATAGAGCATAAACTAAAGTGGAATATCTTTGAACAAATTGGATAGAGGTGATATAATTATGGCAATAAATGATAATCTTAAAGAAGGTGTTGATTGTATGAATAATGCAGCAACTATTGAACCTAAAAAGTTAGGATGTATGAATAGTATCAGAAATATAGCTAAGAAAGCTATCAAAGAAAAGGGCCTAAGTGATTATGAAATAAGAAAAACCTTAGGTTCAAAGAGATATGAGAAGTAAACTTAAGGTTGTGTTGGATACTAATATTTTCATAAAAGCATGGTTTTCGTCAGAAGACAATAATGTATGCTCCAAAATAATGGATTTAATTGATGACAGGAAAATTCAACTTTTATTTGCGCAGGATACTATAGGGGAATTAGTTTACTTAGTTAAAAACTTTGCAAGACATAATATTACTGATGTAAATGATAGATTGGCGATGCTACAAGGCGTAATGGAATTGTTCTACTATTGTACCTCGGTAAACACTATGAATACCGCTTCTCCTATTATACTTGATAAATATGATGATATGTTTCTGAAATGTGCCATCGAAGGGAATGCAGATTATTTGGTTTCTGATGATTTTAAAAGTGGCATGCATGTAGTTGAGAATATTAATTTTAAGGTTGTTAGTTCAGATAAGTTTATAGAGTTATTTTAACAAAATCAAATTAAAAAGCATCTGCTGGATCAAGGCAGGTGCTTTTTAATAATCGTAGATTACAAAATGCTGACTAGAATTATGTTTCTATGCATGAGAAAATAGAGTAGGATTGAGCAAGGAAATATAAAATGTTAATAGCAAATTGAGCGAGGAGCAATGAGATGGACTTAAAGGAAAAAATATAAGCTATCGGAAGAGACTTGTTGAGTACATATGAAAATTCTAAAGGAATTCGTTAGTGATGAAGATTATCTAAAGTCTGCTTCAATTTTAGGAATTCTGCAAGAATAATAAAGTTGTTATTAATCTACTTCCGAAAACGATGCCCTTTATGACTTTAACATCTATGGAAATATTAGAAATGGTAGCAATGCATTATCTGAGTACATAAACAAATATCTACCTAGCAATAAAGCGGATGAAGAGCTATTGATAGCAATGAAAACATCCGATATAGGACTGTATGAAATAGCCGACCATGATCGAGAGAATGGAATAATCATGCTTAGAGACGTAATGAATAACTCTGAACCTATAAAGCTAATCGATATCGGTATGAGCGAAAACTTAAATCCTAATATTTTTCTTTTTACGAGATTGATCCACCTAGACGAGTTCAGTATGACGTCTGGATTAACGTTTGCATTTGCGATAGATCATAAAGATTACTTGATAAAAAAATCTCATAAAATGATGAAGAAAGTTACTGGTTTCGATGAATCTGTTGCTAGATTTATTACCTTTTTCATGCTAAATCGATCGAATGGTTTACCCGTGTTGCTTGAAAAAGTAAAATGATATGGAAACCGAAACTTAGTAAGGAGTAGAGAATGTGAGCCAAAACCAGATTAAATTATTAACTCTTACTCAACTTAAACGAAAACTCAATGAGCTTTCAAAAGACGAGGTCATTGAGCTTTTTGTAGAGATACTCAGAGGAGATAAAGAGGCACGGACTTTTGTTTCAGTAAAGTTTCAAGGTGAGAAGGCTGTCCTTGAGTTGATCAAAGAATATAAGGAGAAAATCAGGAAAGAATTTGATCCACCCAGAGGATTTCCTAAATTGAGGGTGGCAACTGTAAAAAAGGCAATTGCTGAAATCCATAAGATTGCCAAAGGAACAGAGTGGCCGCTTGAATTAATGGTTTACTTTGCGGAAATAGCTGTTCAATTCATCCATGAATATGGAGATATTTCTGAAGATATGGGAGATTGTTTTACCGACACATATGAAGAAATTATCCAGTCGCTTAATAAAGAAAAGACACCTGACTTGTATAATAAGTATAAAGGGCGCTTGAAAAAGATTGTGAAAACAAAGAACTGTGGGTGTTGGGGGATTGAAGATTCGTTAAAAGGGTCTTATTCTGTTTTGAAATGGGTAGAACAGGGTTATTCTTAGAAATAAGGGTAAGAGCTGTTTGTGAAGTAAAAGTAAAATAAGGCTATTTATAAGGGTAGGGGTGCTAATGTTAAAAGTTTCGGCTACGGAAAATCTGGCTGGAGTAACAATCTCTGGTGATCACAGTGACTTTGAAACTCTTTATGATTCACTCCATGAAATAGTAGGTGGCGAAGAAGATTATCCTTACCATGAGGCCGCGCGGTTACGTGTTCTTGGAGTTTGCTATGACCTTCGTCATGCCCTGATGGGTGACCGGGAAATCATATTTGTGGAAAACGGGATGGACACAGAAAAGATGAAGCGCATGGGAATGATCACCCATGATAAGAATGTCTATCTCTCCATAAATGTAATATGGCCGGAAATGCTTTTTGTCCTTATGGCATTAAACGATTTCTGCCGCTTTCATGCGTACAAGCTGACAAAAAAGAGATACGATACGATGTTGGATAAATCGGTAATCTGGGATCATAACATTGCGCAGATCCGCTTGCTTCAGTCTGAGGTAGCAAAATGTCTCCAGGATACCATTGAGGGAAAAACCTATAGCAGGATGATCAATATGATGATCAAGGACTATGCATGGCTAGAAAATTATATAACACAATACCTAGACGTTTTGAATGTAAGATTCTTGGATATGGACAGGGAAAAAAGGCTGAAAAACCTTTCAATAATGGCTAAACGCTTAACTGAAAAGGGTGATGAGTACAGATCTATTGAAAGAACCATACTTGAGGCGGCTAAGGAGTATAATCGTAGTCCAGAGGATATCAGTCTTAAATTGGAGTACCCTGAACAAATTGATTGGTAGCATTTATGTTAGTTTTGAATGAGTATTGGGAGCATCTGCAAAATTAAGCAGGTGCTTTTTATTCTTTATCTTTAGACAATTTCACACCATAGTTTATATTTTCCATTTAATTCATACTGGAATGCTAATATGGGAGGAATATTTAAGAAGTGCGTAGAATCTTTGAGTAAAAACCTTTGGAGTTGGTTGATCATGGTTAAGACTTGATAGAGTTAAAAAATAAGTATGTGAAATGGCGAGATAGTGGCTGTGAATATAATTTTGGAGTTTAGCGACAACTAACTTGACAAATACCGCTGACCAACAATGGTTAATGTTGCCGATGAGCGTATTAGTACCAATACCGTGGATAGCTCCGATTCGGTGAGAGGTTATTAACCAATATTGCCATCAAAACCAATAACAAGCTGCCTGCGACGATCGGAGTCAAGATGTAGATTGGCGTAGCGGCATTGAGAATGGCAAACATAGCTGTGGCTCCACCTGGGGGGTGCGTCGTTTTCGTTAACAACATAACCAAGATAGCTAATGATGTCCCAAAAGTCACCGACCACCAGTGAGTCCCCCAAATCTGATAGGTTATTACCCCGACAATTGCTGACAAGGCGTGACCCAGTATGACGTTTCGCGGTTGCGAAAGAGGAGCATCCGGAGCACCAAAAACCAGAACAGCTGAGGCCCCTAAGGGCGTAGCCAACATGGGAGCTTTATACTCAAGTGATAATATGCTGAGAATGGCAATCCCCAAGAAAGCTCCTATTAATGCAATTAGGATATCCAGCGGGACTGGCACTTCAAAAGGTATGGTTCTTTCCTGTCCTTTAAATTTAGCAAGATATTTGAGGACTGCCCTTTTTTCTTTGCTCAGATCCATTTGCTCTGTCAAATTTTCCGCTCCTGTTCTCTTGTTTCATTTTCTTCCTTTTTGAACATGACGACATCGTTTGATATTGAGTTAAGTATAAGGAACGGCCAAATCCCTGACATATAAGGTAATAATTAAAGATTTGTTGCGAATGCTGATGGATAATTAATTTATTGAGTTAATTGAGCCATATATTGAAATTATTTTGTTGACGCTTTACCAATAGCAATCGACTTCAACTACTATATGAATGGAAGCAGTTTCATTTATTTCCAAGAGAGAAAAAATTGAAAATCAGAGAATTTCAAACAGGAAATAAACAATTATATCTCTTTTGTTTAATATATCAATAGAATACAATGTAATACAATATATGTCAATGTACTATAATGTATAATAAAGATTGAATTCGGTTAGATTAGCTTTAAAAAATATGAATACGCTCTAATATATCTTGATACGTTTGGCCTTGCCTTGAAAAGTCTAGGATTAGATGTTATTATTTAATTAATTATGATCACTTAGGAGAAAATGATATGAAAAACGAATTACTTACAGTTGAAGAAGTTGCAGAATTTTTACGTACAACCCCTACCACCATCTATCGCTGGCTAAGATCCGGTAAATTACCTGGCGTCAAGCTCGGTAAAGAATGGCGCATACGGAAGGAAGTTCTTGACTCCAAGCTCGTACAATCTAGCCCTAACTTTAAAAGGCAAAGCTTAATGGATGAAATTGAATCGAAGAGTAACCATATGATGGCAATCGCATCCAATGAGGCTGCTCTGTACAACCTTGAAGCAGAATTTTTTAAAAAAGGGCTCGCTTTTAATCAAAGACTATTTAAAGGATGTTGGTGGCAAAACACTGATGATGTTCGGCAGGAACTCACGACGAGAGGTTTGCCAGTTGAGGAGTTAGAAAGAAAGAATATGTTGACTATTGTTGATTTAGCCGAGAAATATAAGTCTTTGGGTGTACAGGGTCCTATCAAAGCTTGGACTGATGCGGCAAATATCACGAATGAACTTGGCTATAAATTTTTGTGGGGTTCTGGCTCCCCAGGTCTCGGGAGTTGTGGAGATTTCTCTGATCTTATTCGTTTTGAAAGTTTATTGGATGATACTTTAGCCAAGTTAAATGTGGTGGGAATTTGCCCATATTTATATAATGACGCCAACAAAGACAACATGAAAGAATTCATAGAATTGATGAATTGTCACAGAAACGTCGTATTTTACACTGACGAATCCTTTGTGTATTTAAAAAACAGCGTTTCCGGAAAGGGCAATTAAACGTTCTGTAGAAATAACTTCGTAATAATAGAGCTGCCAATTTTTCTTAGAAACAACAAATGTATAGAGGGCCAAACTGATGATCATCAGTTTGGCCCTTTTAGTTTCCAAAAAGAAAATGTAGTCAATATTACAGTACAATGTATGTCAATGTATTATATTGTTAGTAAATATAATACATTGACATACATTGATAATCATTGTATTATAAAGCCAACTTGTATAGAGAATATTCAGTGAAAGGAAGCACGAAGGTGAAGTAAAAAATTGTAATTAGCTAAGCCTCAGTCTGGAAAAGGCCATAATACAGTGAGTCATTTCAATATCAACAATCGGTTTATAAATCAACATTCATTAGGGAAGTATGTGTTCTTTTTTGTTTTTTTCATTCGACTAATGGATATAAGGAGGAATATAGGATGGTCACTTATCATGAAGTTAAAATAGGTAACACCATTATTGGTGGCTCTCTAGGGTTAAATACTGGGTTGGTTGTAGGAAGTATTTTCTACGATAAGCACTCAATTGTTAAAGATCCTTTTACTGGAGATTTCGATGAAGAACGTGCCGCAGTATTGGTGGATCGAGTTAACAAACTTAGTAAACGGTACGGTGTACAGATGGCTTTCGACGTTATTGCTGCTTCGGCTGAAGCTATGCAACGCTATTTGGAATTTGTTAGTGCACATACAAGTTTGCCTTTGTTAATTAATGCTACTGAAGCCGAGGCGCGTGTTGCTGGTCTTGAAGCGGCTGCCAAACTCGGGATTCTGGATCGTTGCATTTATGCATCCTTGAGTGTGGACACAGAAGACAATGAATTGGAAGCACTTGGACGATATCGCCCGGCCGCCGTCATGATTCTAGCTAGTGATGTATGCGATCCTACCCCTGAAGGAAGCTGCAAAATGATCGAAACCTATTATCTTCCCATGCTAAGAGAAATAGGTGTGACAGTACCGATCGTTGATGTGGGCACTATGGATGCGCCTTCCATCGGCTTAAACATACGTCAAATTCAAGCTATTAGAGAACGTTTCGGTTATCCTGCAGGTTGCGCCTTTTCTAACTGTTTTCCACAATGGACCAGACTAAAACAGCTCGGCAAAGAATGGGTAAATTTATCATTAGGAACTTCACTCGTTGCTATCCGTGCTGCCGGTGGAGATTATCTACATTACGGCATCATCGAAAAAGCTACTATTTCAGCTCATGTTGCAGCAACTGCTGAAATGTTCTATGGTTATGCGGCTCAAGAGTTGGACGGGTGTAAATTGCCGGGAGGACATGCGCTATGGAAGATGTTCAAATTGACAGAAGAGCAGGAGTAATGTCACCACGTTTACGGCTGGAGGAAATGCTATCCAATAAAAAAGTTGGTGTGCCTTTGATAGACATAGGGACGACTTCCCTTACCGGTTTACGGAAAAGTGCACTTCCTCACTTGTTCGAAAACAACATGTTAAGCAATCCAATATTCCAAACAATCTCCTTGGAACAAGAAGATTGTAAACGTTTGGGATCTGACTTCATTCGTAGTGGGATGATATATGACCCTCATATTATTAGGGATGGATGTTTTACGGATGCTTTCGGCGTAGAATGGCTGAACAGTGATGGAAATTTTACACCGAGTAGACACCCTTTGGAATCATCATGCCTAAACGATATTGAACGGTATCTTAAGCCAGAATGGCGGCTACCTCTACAGCAAGTAAAACAGGCACTATCCAGCGACAACCTTGTTATAGCTGATGCGCCATGTCCTGGTCTTTTGGATAGTTGCTTCATTCTGCGCGGTGCCTGGCAATTCATGGATGATATTGCTGAAAAACGAAGTATCGCTTCTGCTCTACTGGAGTGGTCATTAGAGACAATTATCAGTGCTTATGAGTACATGCTGAGATCACTTGAAAGGCAACCGGACATTGTCATCTACAACGATGATCTTGGTTTTCAGAATAGTATGTTTTTTTCTCCGTCTGATTTTCGCTCTTATCTTGTTCCTAACATGCGTACCTTGCTAACACGTCTTCGCAAGCTTACTCCAGCTGCTATATGTTTTCATAGTTGTGGAGCGATCAGTCCAATCCTCCCGGATATTGCTAATTTAGATGTTGAGATGCTAAACCTGGACACTTATGCCCAAGGCATGGATATTAGGGGATTACGTCAGAAACTACCGGCAGCTGTGATTTTGCATGGTGTTAACGACTTGTGTGCTTTAGGTGAAGTTGTGGCCAAACAGGATAAGGCGGGGATTGCCTACTTCATTACTGAGTTGGCCCAAAGTGCACCTGTAATTGCTGCACCCGTGGATAGCTTATCTTGTGCTGACGAGGTAATAGCAGCTGCTCGCGGGGCCGCTTTTATAAAGAGTTTTTCAGATGAAGATTTTATGGCCATACGCCGACTTGGTCCAGTTCGCAGCATTATTGAGAAGGCGATAGAGAAAACTCTGTCGGAGGAGTTAACTTTTATATAATCCATAGTCTTTCATCACTGGAAACACCGTTGCGATGCGATTTTGCAAGAGGAAGGGAGGTTAACAAAGGGATATAGAAATTGGAATTCAAAATATCTTCATAATTAATGCGGAACTGAAAAAATATTAAGGAGTGAATGAATTGAGTACATCAAAGATGACCAGCCGAGAAAGAGTTTTTGCTGCAGTTACCATGCAGGGATTGCCAGATCAGTTGCCTGTAACCCCTTTGTTGATGACACGGGGAATTCGTGAGGGTGGAGTAAAAGTTAATGAGGTCTTACTCGATGGTGTAGCCATGGCAAAGGCCAAGATTAAAGCACATCAAAAATTTGGCGGAGATGTTTTAATCGCCGGCACCGACCTATTTACACCTGTTGAAAATCTTGGCGCCGTACTAGACTACCTTCCCTATGCTCAACCTTCACTTGTTACACACCCAGCACCGACAAAAGAGGCGTTTTACCGTCTCAAAGGTAACTATTTACGCAAGGGCTTCGATCCGGAAAAGGGCCGTTTAAGAGCGATACAAGAAGAGATTCGAACCTTTATTAAGGAAGGTTGGAAAGATACTCATGCGTTGGCTACTCCGGTCGGCGGTCCAATTACGACTGCTCAGCTGGTTACAGGTACGGATGAATTTTTCTCCTATCTTGCGGATGACCCCGATTATGCCAAAGAGATTATCGAGTTAAGTCTGGATGTCTGTAAAAACATTTGTCGTATGATGTTTGAAGCTGGTATGGATGTTTGCAATATACTTGACCCATTTTGTTCGTCTGATGTAATACCACCTGAAATTTATCGCGAATTTGGTTTGCCGTATCAAAAGAGGTTATTTGAGTACATCAATGAAATAGGGGGTATAGGGTTTACTCATACATGTACATTTACTCAACCCATCTGGAATGACATTGCCTCCAATGGAAGCATCAATTTCAACGGAGATCTGTACCCTGGTGCTGATCTTACCAAACGGGCCATCGGTGACAAAATGTCATTAATGGGTACACTTAGTCCATATTCGACCTTGACCCATGGCACCCCTGAAGATGTTGCTAGGGAGGTTAAGAAGCTTGCTGTAGAAGTAGGGTATAATGGCGGGTTTATTTGTATGCCTGGTTGTGATATTGACTGGACCGTACCAGAAGAAAATATGCGGGCCCTGATTGACACTTGTGCATCAATCAAGTACCCGATAGACATTGACGCGCTGGGTGATTTAAGCGATGTTTATTTAGCTGGGCAGCCAAAGCATCCGGGCATGCGCAAAATATCTACTGAAAACGATCAACAAGTCAGAATGGGCATCAATAAGACTCAGACTCAAAAAACCCCTGAGGCAGAGATCCTTTTCAAACTAGCAGATGCGATAACAGAATATGACGGTGACAAGGTAGTTGAGTTAACCAAGCAAGGGTTGGACTTGGGCATAACTCCACAACAAATAATATTTGATGGTTTGTCATTGGGAATGAAAATGGTTGGCGACCTTTACGAGCGAAACGAGCGTTTTATCACTGATATGCTCAAATCCGCTAAGACTATGGAAAAAGCTATGCCAATTCTTATCCCACTGTTGGAAGCATCAGGCGCAGGTGAAGGAAATAAAGAAACTGTTGTCATGGGTTTGATACGTGGCAACACCCAAGACATCGGTAAAAACCTCGTAGTTCTCATGTTGAAAGCAAATGGATTCAAAGTGATAGATCTTGGTAAGAACGTTACTCCCGAACAGTTTATTGAAGCAGCGGAAGCAAATAATGCTGTGGCTATCGGCATATCGGTTATGACTAATTCATCAGTCAATTATGCAGAAAAGGTCACTAAAATGCTAAGTGAGCAAGGTAAGAGAGAGAAGTACCTGGTAATGACGGGTGGCGCAGCAATGAATGAAAAGATAGCCGAACAAATTGGTACCACTTATGGTTCTGATGCTAACGCCGCTGTTTCACTAGTCAGGGAGCGCGTTGTAGCAACCGCATAAGTCCGTAATATGAGGCTATGGGGGTTAATTATGCCGTTTTATAACTTTACTTGTGTTTGTGGTGCAAGTCATGAAGTGCTGATTGATTCTGAAACCAAAAAAGGTCTGGAATTCCTATGTGTCCATTGTGGAGGAGTGCTCAAAGCAGCACAGGTGCACATGTTCCATATTATTAGCTCCAAACGAGTTGAGCTAAAAAATAGCCAGATAAAAGCAAAGCTTTGCGGTCATTCTCATCATTGTCGTTGTGCAGCAATAAGGCAAACGAAACCCAATCCATTTCAAAAACAGATTGATGAAGCGATAAGGGTTAATGACCAATAAAAACAGGTTCCTTTGTCCACCTTTCATATGAAAAAATCTCAGTCTCACTTAATCGACAGTTCGTTTTGGAGAAAACTCCACTTCATTATCATTAGAACGTGAAGGAAATGAAGGCCTACATCACTATGATTGTAGGTGATGTTAGGCCTTTTAAGGGACTGGAAGATAGAGGTTATCATCATTTCTCCGGGCGAATCGTTAAACCCGACCGATAAGGTAATGATTGGTTCCCTATATGTTTCAACTACCTCATTAGGTCGGGTAGCTATTTCAAATTAATAAAAAACAGTATCGCAAGGGTCTTAATGACCAAATCTTAGCATGAAGTCAGTTTTGTTAGTACTATCCGGTTTAAAGGTTAGTTATTGAAGTGTCGTTTAAGATTTAATTAGTTGTATCGGGTGGTTAACATTTGTCAATATACTAGAAGGGGAGTTAATAACTTGAAAAGTGACATCGAAATTGCACGTCGGAACTGCACCACTTGGATGTGATGTCCCTGGCGCGGGAGGAATGGGTGAATCGTCCTGTACCATCAGGATTTAAGGTTTTACGGTGGGATCTGCTGCCTGACAACTTAAAAGAACACATCAAGGTTTACGACAGTAGTGACCCTGGTGTTGAACCAGAAATGTTAAGGGAATGCTATCATCGGGTCAGGTTGACTTTGTTTTTATATCGTAGTTGCGTATTTTATCCAGAAATATGATTTTGCACTGAGGTAAGATACAAGCAATTCGCTCTCCCCCTGCTCTCTTGAAGTGTAGGGGTTTTAAAATATGCGGAAGTTTTGTCAGTTACCGCAGGTAATACTTATACAATGAAGTAACATCAACGCACGTTGAGACCGTGGTGTTGATAGAGAGGAAATAACCTGGTATCAAGGGGTTTGGGGCATCAAATATTCATACTTTCCTGGTCTTGCATTGAATATCCATCTCTTTTAACATCACTCATATTTAGTGAATCATCTTTCATTACAATATTCTTTAGCTTTTTAACTGCCCCATAAGGCTCTTTTAATGAAAGCTTATCTCCTCTCCCGGAAATAACCCATAAGGTTTTATACCCCTTAGGTTTGGTTAGAAGCTTTTCTTCACCTTTGCCATCCGTAAAATAGACTAACAAATTAACCTTATGATGATTGGCATACTCAAAAACTGGGGTAAATCTGGTGCCGCCTCTGATATTAATTCTTTCTTTGATATCCTTTACAGATTTGACGTTATACACACGTCTGATTTCACTGTCACATTCTACAATAGTAATTTCATGATTATAATTTTTAACGATAGCGAGTACTTCTTTAATGGCTTGATTAAATTCTTGATCACTAATGCTTCCACTGATGTCAAGGGCAACAACAATGTTTGCTTTATGACTCCTAAGTTGACCTCTTAAATCCAATCTATCGGGCTGTCTTCTATTTCTTCTGGTGATCGTCTTCTTGTTATTACTTTCAACAGTTCCCATCAACCTCTTAAGATATAAATTCCAAGGCAGTTCACCCTTGCTATGTTTAAGGGATGAGATCATACTTTCTAAATAATTTGGAATGCTGCCTTTTTGAGCATTATCAATAAACTTCTCAGTAAATTCTTGAAGAGTTTTTTCATCGATATCACTGGAATCTGCCCATATGTCATGGGCTTTTTCAGGATTATAATCGGTTTCTATGGTTTCGTCCTGATCACGATCAGTGGCATCATCGTTAGCAGCATCGGCTTTATCTTTGCTATCATCATGGGAGTCATCTGTATCACTTTCATCGGCTGCATCCTTATCTGCTTCCAGTAAGTCCAGGGCAGTTTGGATCTCTTCTAGATAATATTCAAAAGGTTTAAAGGGCAGGAGTTTTAAAGAATAATTTAAATTTACCCATTCTAAGGTAACAGCATAGGGGGGTAGATGATCTAAATAGGTATTGACGACGATATTCATGGCCATATTGATGGCTAATGTGCTGTAGTCAGCCTTAAATTCCTTTGCCCTTATTAAATGCATGGATACTATATGGAGTATTTCGTGTTTAATCGTACTTTCCATTTGTTTTAGATTAAGATTTAAAAAAATGATGGGGTTAAAATAGATAACATACTTAGCCCCTTTAAAATTCACAGCAGTAGGGCTGCTGATATCAAAGCGTATTTCTCTGGACATTTGCATCAAAAAATAGCCATAGAAATTATCGTTGTCTTCCATAAGGCTTAGATTAACTTGATCGACAAGGCTAAAAAACTCTTCTTTAAACTCTTTGGGTATATTAAGCTTGGAATGTTCATCTTTGCGTTTTGCTTTTAGATAATTATTGATAATGATATCTGCTTTTTCGTAAAGCCCTTGAACTTGGTTATCAAAAAAAGTTTCCATAGCTTATCACCTGATTAAACGATAAGATTCAAAATATGATTCGATAAACGCTTCATTCTCTAGGGCGTGTTTGTATACTTCAGGATAACTGTTTTTAATATCCTTCATGAGTCCTATCTTTAAATCCACAGGATATAGTTTCAAAAACTCAATCAGCCTCTCCATATAAAAACTTGAATCATGCCTATAATTTAAGATATTTGCTTCTAAGTTTTTGAGAATATTCTTGGCGGATAGATAAAGCCTGGTATGGCTTTCGTTTTTTACTCTTTCTCTGATCGATTCGTGAAGAGAATTTCCTGAAAAAACATCTTGATAAGATATGAGGGAACGATAATCGGATTCCACAAAGCTCACAAACTCTTCGGCTATTAATCGCCCGACATTTCCTTTGACAACATTTAAAAACACGGAGCGAGGTATGGAATCTTTTTTCTCCTTATAAATTTTATAACTGCTGGAAATTCGCTCATAGCTTCTGGGAGTTGCTCTTAGATCGTCTTCGTTGATCTTATGCAAATAATCGGGGAAGGTGGAGATAAACTCGATAACCTTTTGCTCAATTCCGGCCTCGATGGCCCAATCTATCCACTGATTATAATCAGGCTCCATAGATAGCCAGACAAATCTATTTTCTTGGGCGGCATCCATATCGACAACTTGGTAATCAAAATCCGAACTATATTTACTGGAAGGATTCATAGCGGCTAATATTTTTACACCTTCATGTAATTTATAGCCATTGATTTCTCGATTTAAGATTAAATTCATAAGTTCCTGCTGGACGGTATGTTCACAGCGATTGATCTCGTCTATAAATAAAAGAACGGTTTTTCCTTGAGATATTTCTTCATCAATTTCCCTGAGCTTATGATGAACGGCATATACTGTGGTTTTCTTTTCAACCTGACCTTCTTTATAATTGACTGCATAAGCTTCGATCGTTGGCAGACCGCCTATTTCACCTTCTTTAAGGAGATTCCCATTGATAACGATTAAACTCCACTTATTGTCTTGAGCAATTTCCTGGGCTAACGCTGTTTTGCCGATTCCGCTTTCACCAACGATTAAGGGGACTTCTCCAGTCCATAGTACTAAGTCAACACTTTTTAAGGTGTCTGTAAAATTCATGATGTCTCACTCCTATAGCATCTTCAGCTTTTCATCGACAGCTATTTTTTTCGCCTTTTTACTGCCATATTGATAAATAAACATGATCTTGTCGATGGGCATAAGGTCGCTGTTTTGATTGATATAACTGCAATTTAAAAAGTCTCTGACATATTTTTCTTCAACATCTTCATTGGCTAAGGATTCCTTTAACACGTGTTCTAATTCATCTTTAGAGATTTCGTTCATAAGATATTTAATCACTAAAATATTGACTTTCAAAAATTCTAAGATTTTATGTTTATCTAAATCCTTGATAAAGGTAATAGCCCTCTCATTATTCTTGATCGCTAGAAGCTCGGCATGATGTGTAGGAGAATTGATATATCTTAAGGCATCATAACTGATTTTTGCAGCCTCTTCCTGGACACTTGCGCAAGGTTCTTTAATAAATTTTATTGAATCGTAATTTTTTCCTACAGCTAATAATTGCAATTCCTCACTTGGATTCTTAACATATTTAATAGCCCAGCCGGCTTGATTGATCGCTAATTTGATTATCTGATCGCTTGGATTTTTAAGATACTCTAAATTAACCCAGCCATCATTGATCGCTTTGATCATCATATCTTCTGTAGGGTCATCTATAAATTGAATTGCTCGGCCATTATTGTCTAGAGCTAATTCTTGCATCTCTCTGGTTGGATTATCAATATATTTTAACGTAAGTCCATTTTTTTGAACAGCCAATAACTTTATCTCATCCGGGGGATTAGGGATATAGGCTATGGCATTGGGATTAGTCTTGATCATTGCAATAAGTTTTGACTTTTCCATAAGGTTACGTTCCTTCTGTGATTATTTTTAGTATTACTTCGGTTAATTGATATATTTTCTAAGTTAATTTACACAGTATGATTATACCACCGACTGGATAACAAAAGGGTCTATAAATGCAGGCCTTTACCCCATCTTAACAATTGATACAATAAGAAGCCCAGTATGACTGAACTTCCTTTTTTGAAACTTGACTCGGCAATTTCCTCAGCCCTTTACCCACTTGGCCACCACAAACCCAGGATTTCCTTCTCTTTTCTCCTCGAGAGAAAGGGCCTCAGCTGTTGTTTGAACATTCGGCGGGAAGAAAAGACATTCTCCAATTTCGGCAGGTACACCGATTTGCCAGGAACCTATTTCCGCTTTGGTATAAAGAGCAGCACGGGCGAAGACAGAAGTGGGGTTGTTACGAGCTGCCTCCGCATAGTATTCACTCCAGGCACTCATGCCGGCGATGAGTCCGATCATCAAACAGCCCCCGGGCTTTAAATGACTAAAAAGTTTTTGCAAGACGTTTTCCGGTTCAGGTACGAATTCAAAGGCGGTCATGGAAAAAATCCCATCATAGGTTTCCAGTTGATCCAGAATTGCTGTAATATCTGCATGCCACCAGTGAACAGGCTTAACTTTAGAGGTGTTTTCCTCAATGGCCGCTAGTTTCTTTTGGGCCAGAGCCATCATTTCACCGGAAATATCGACAGCAGTGACCTCATATCCCTCTTGCACAAGCCAGCTGGTATATTGTCCGGTACCACAGCCGATCTCAAGAACCTTGGGACCCGGTGCCTTAAACATGGACTGGGCCAGGTGACGTTCAACTTGATCAGAGACTGATCCAAGCTCTGTATCATACCAGGAATCATAATGTACAGCAACGTGGTCAAAAAGTGCATCGTTCATTCGCAATCACCCTCGTGTTCCTATTTCCTATTTTTATCAAGTGTAACTTTCTACTTTTTGCTTTTTAATTCCTTCTTCATCTTTCCTTAAAGTTCGATAATATAGGCAGGAATTTGCTAGAAAATGTGACAAGTGGGGGAGATGCTGAATAACTCGAATTTCCAACGATGCGGAACACTGTTTCAGAAACACCAAATTTACGCACCGAATCAGTGGGGATTATATGATATGATAGGAAATGCAGGGGAATCTATTTCCTGAGTGTAATTTTTTGTGATCAAATATAGGTTTATAGTTGATCTGAACCGACTCAACAACGGAAAGAAAGATTTTAATAGAATAAGGAGGGGACGAAATATATGAAAGAATTTTGGGGAAAACTCCAATATAATTCACCGGTAACACTGACATTTACGTTTGTTTCCTTGGTTATATTGCTGTTAGGCTATATAACAGACGGACTAACTACAAATTTGCTTTTTGGTGTATATCGATCATCTTGGACCGATCCTTTGACTTACTTCAGATTGTTTGGTCATGTGCTTGGCCATGCGGATTGGAGCCATTACACCAGCAATATGGTACTATTTCTGGTGTTGGGTCCCATACTTGAAGAAAAATATAAATCTCAATCTTTTTTAATAATGATTGCAATCACTGCATTGGTGTCTGGATTATTTCATGTCATTTTATTTTCGAGTACTGTATTACTGGGTGCGAGTGGTATTGTATTTATGATGATAGTCCTATCATCAGTTGCAGGCATGAAGGATGGGAAAATCCCACTCACCCTCGTATTGGTGATAATTATTTATCTTGGGGGCGAGATATTAAGTGTTGGATCGAAAGATGGAATAGCTCATATATCTCATATTTTAGGAGGAGTCTGCGGTGCCGCCTTTGGTCTTCTACGCTGACGTGCATAAATAAACTTTATAATTCCAGCTCATTTTGGAGAGTGATCCCATGGCGGTTGAAGACTATTTTTGAAATTAAGAATGGACGGTAAATCATGTTAAAAATTAAAGGAAAACATAATATAGCCAAGGTGTATACAGAGGTTCTAGAAGAAGGCGCTGCTTCTCAAATTGAAACCCTTTGCAATCAGGAGTTTGTAAAAGATAGCAAAATTCGGATCATGCCGGACGTTCATGCCGGGGCAGGTTGTACGATTGGGACCACCATGACCATTACGGACAAGGTGGTTCCCAATTTAGTTGGCGTTGATATCGGTTGTGGTATGGAAACTATCTTAATCAGCAATGCACATCTGGAATTGCAAAAGCTAGATAAGTTGATTTATGAAAAAATACCGTCAGGCTTTGAGGTGCGGAAGAAACCACATCATTATAACGAACAAATTGCCTTAAAACAGCTTCGCTGTTTCAAGGCAATACAACTGGACAGAGCAGAAAAAAGTATCGGGACATTAGGAGGCGGCAATCATTTTATTGAAGTTAATAAGGATGAGGAAGGCTGCTTGTACGTTGTCGTTCACTCAGGCAGCCGTCACTTAGGACTTGAGGTGGCCAAATACTACCAGGAAGCTGGGTATAAGCAGGAATTCAAAAATCAGATTCTGACAGATATTCCGTTTCCTCTTGCCTATGTAACGGGCACTCTATTTGAAGACTATATTCATGATATGAAAATAGTCCAGCGTTTTGCTGAGATAAACCGTAAAGCGATGATTACTGAGATCGTAAAAGGCATGAAGTTAGATGTAATAGAGCAATTCACCACAACTCATAATTACATTGATACCGATACGATGATTTTACGAAAAGGCGCGGTTTCTGCAAAGAAAGGAGAGAAGCTCCTAATTCCTATCAATATGAGGGATGGCAGCCTTATCTGTGTTGGGAAAGGTAATGAGGACTGGAACTGCTCAGCTCCCCATGGTGCCGGTAGACTCATGAGTAGAAGCAAGGCAAAACAAAGCTTTACTGTGTCGGAATTTAAGAAACAGATGAAAGATATTTATACGACATCTATCAATAAAGAAACCTTGGATGAGTGTCCGATGGCTTATAAGGCTATGGATGACATCGTAAATAATATTGGGCCGACGGCAGATATCGTAAAAGTAATAAAGCCGATCTATAACTTTAAGGCGGGTGGAGATTAATCTTATCAATTCAAAAAGCAGTATAATGGTTAAGGATGTATTTTATGAAGATTGGGATTTTAGTACGAGAAGAAACCCTGCAGATTTGTACGGGAAAGGGCTGCCTTAATGCTTTTTTTCAAAGAAAGGATTCCTTTGCCAGATATGATGAGGAACTGGAAATACTAACGTTTACTCACACTGGCGGTGATTTAAATCGTAAGATTAAAAACATGATTCAAGCCGGGTTAGAATCTGTAATCAAAAGCACATAGATTTTTGGGGATTTTAGAGGGTATGTCACAATATATAGCCGATATTGACACATCTATTAACATGATAATGAAAAGAGAGGTGCATTTATCCTGCCAAATTGATGGGATTAATGCATCTTTTTATTTTGATGAAAGACAGCAATAACGAAAACAGAGAATGCGATTAAATTGTTTGAAGATAAGAGAGTTCGAGTTCTATGGCATGAAGAACAAGAAAAATGGTTTTTCTCAATTATTGATGTTATTGAAGTTTTAACTGGAACCAATCGGCCTCGAAAATATTGGAATGACCTGAAATCAAAGCTTATTTTTGAAGGGAGTCAACTGTCCGAAAAAATCGGACAGTTGAAAATGAAAGGTTAATATACGAACAGGTTCACATTAAGTCAATCAGACAGACAATTTACTACTAAATTCGATGCACTGAACCGTCCTCACCATTTACAAGAATAACCTCGTCTTCTTGGAAAAATTTCGTTCCCACCTTCGTGCCTAAAACAGCGGGTATACTATATTCTCTCGCTACAATAGCGGCATGGGATAATGGTCCACCGGTATCCGCTACCACTGCTGCCACCATACCAAATAAAGGAGTCCATGTAGGATCGGTATAAGGACAAACTAGAATGCAACATTTTACCCCGCTGTTCGATAGGGAATAGGTCACTAATGAAAGCAATAGCTGCTCGTGCTATAGCGCCAGCACCCAAACCCTGGAGTGCCCGATAAACCACAAGTTCGGTCAATGAACGGGAATTACATCGATTAATGCCATTAAAATAGGATCAATCATTATATTTGTGATTGGTCTTTTTTTTTAGTTTTTACTTGACACAGGCTGAGCCATATGACAGTAAGAAAAATTCGGCCTCAGCCTTATCCAGGTCTTCCCTCGGATCGGGGATGGTGATGGAAAACGTTTTGCCGCTCCTTGCCGGCGCCATTGAGATTGGCCGTCACCTTCTCAAAACAGTTGATCAAGCAAAAAGAGGATAGAAAGCTAAAAAACAATGTACCAAAAAGATAGAACGCCCAAGTGGAGACTCTGTAGCCACTGAGGCGTTCTATCTTTGTTCTTATTAGAGGGGTATCATCCGTAATTGCTTTCTATATAGAATTTAAGCATTATGATATCTTTAATGATTACGTATCCATCATTTCTTTTTATGATGCCAGCCTTCTCCATATTTCTCAAGATATTTGAAGCGGTAACCCTGCAAGTTCCAGCATAAATCGCCATTTCCTGGTGAGTGAATTTTATGTTTAATTTTATACCATCATTGAAGGGTCTCCCGTACTCGTGAGATAAGCGATATAGGCATTTGGCGATTCGAGCAGTCGACGTCATAAACGTTAAATCCTCAATCTGGGTAATCAGAATTCTCATTTTACTGGTTAAATCTGAAATTACTTTATTGCTAATTTTTATGTCTTCATGGACAAGTTTAAGAAAAACCTCTTTTTCGACTCTGTATAAGATACTTTCTGTCACTGCAGTTGATACTAAATAATTTGGTAAACCATCGATGGCTGAAATCATGTCAATAATATTGCCTTCATCAACTACCATTATGATTTTTTCCTCGCCAGCCTCGGTAAAAACCGAGGTACGCACTCTACCTTGAGATATATAGTAAATACATTGTGAAGGCTCAATATCGGAATATATAATGGCATTCTTTTTAAAGTGTTTCCTTATACCAATTTGTTTTAGAACACTCCAATCAATATTACAAGCTAACCAAGGAGAGTTCAAAAAAAGAGGTTGACTAAAAATTTCACTTTCTAAAAGTGGGCTTTTTTTCAAGTTTGCACCTCCCTTCGTTATATTCTGAATATTAAATTAATTTATTAAAATTGTAGCATACTTTACAGAATAAAAATAGACATCACATTATAATCATACGTAATACAGTCTTAGAACTCGTTAGAAGATTGTATTGAATGGGGGTGAAATTTATGCTGAAATATATCGACTTACGGAGTGATACCATAACTCAACCAACCGATGAGATGAGACTAGCTATGTTTCAGGCTGAAGTGGGTGATGATGTATATGGTGAAGACAAAACAGTCAATAAGTTAGAATCCTTAGCCAGGCGAATGGTTAATAAAGAAGCCGCCCTTTTTGTGGCAAGTGGAACCATGGGTAATCAAGTGGCCATTATGACGCATACAAAAAGGGGAGATGAGGTTATTGCTGCGGACTGTAGCCATATCATCCAAGCAGAGGTTGGCGCTGCAGCGGCCTTATCGGGTGTTACGATCAGAACAGCCGGAACGGTCGATGGTAAACTCAAACTTTCTGAGGTTGAAAACCTGATTAGAGGAAGTAATGTTCATTTTCCGACAACAGGATTAATATGTCTAGAAAATGCCACATCTGAAGGGACAGTACATACCTTAGAAGACATGAAAAAGCTCTATGAGCTTGCTTCGAGTCATGGAATTCCAATACATCTCGATGGAGCGAGGTTGTTCAATGCTGCTGCCGCTCTGGCGGGCAAGGCCAAGGATCTAACGAGGTATTGTGATTCAGTGATGTTTTGCCTATCAAAAGGTTTATGTGCCCCAGTCGGCTCGATCTTGGCAGGGAGTAAAGAGTTCATTCACAGAGCCCGTAAATACCGCAAAATGCTAGGGGGCGGACTTCGCCAAGCAGGTTTTCTTGCAGCAGCCGGTATCGTGGCCTTAGAGAAAATGACGGAAAGGCAAGAAGTGGATCATCGGCATGCCCAGCTGTTGGCGCATGGTTTAAGCCTGATTAAGGGTGTAACCGTGGAGTTGTCTCGCGTTCAAATTAATATGGTTTTTGCGAATATTGCTCAGACCGGCAAAAGTCAGTCAAGTGTCATTGAGGCTTTATTAGCAAGGGGAATCAACGCCAATGACGGACGAGAAGGCGACTATATACGTTTTGTCACGAACTATTGGGTGACAGAAGAAGATATAAATTATGTTTTGAACACCATGAAGTTGTTACTTAGTGAGGAATGAATTTCTTAGGAGAGGCTTGTCATTTAGGGCGTTTAATCTTAGTAGAGTAAATACGAGGAGTGTTGAAATATGCAGCAGTATCCATTTACAGAGTTCAGAAAGCGCTTCCCAATCTTGAAAAATCAGATTCAGCTATCCTCCTGTTCTCAGAGCGCCTTAAGCGATCCAGTTCAAAAAGCGGTACAGGAGTATATGGCGACCTGGGAAGAACATGGGATGGAGTGGGTTGCATGGGTGGATACTGTCGAGGAAGCACGCGCTGATTTTGCGACGCTAATTAATGCGGATATCAATGAAATCGCAGTGGTATCGTCCGTATCCCACGCCGCCTCGTCAATTGCCACTAGTTTAAGCTTTGATCAACGCAACAAAGTGGTGGTTACGGAGATGGATTTTCCTTGCATTGGCCATGTCTGGTTATCACAGCAGGCGAGGGGAGCCAAACTTGAGTTTATTGCATCAGAGAACAATCAAATTCCTTTAGAAAAATATGAAAGTATGGTCGATGAAAACACGTTGCTTACCTCGATACCACAAGTGACCTATTACAACGGTTTCCAACAGGATGTGAAGCAGATTGCCGAAATCGTTCATCGCAAGGGTTCTTATCTATTTGTAGATGCATATCAGTCGGTGGGAAATGTTTTGTTGGATGTAAGGGAGATGGACATAGATTTCTTAGCCACCGGTTTACAGAAGTATCTATTGGGGATACCAGGGATCGCCTTTCTCTATATCAAACGAGAGATTGCCGATCAATTGGAGCCTCGGATCACTGGCTGGTTTGGTCAATCGAATCCATTTCTGTTTGATGTTACTCATCTAGAGTATGCAGCAGGAGCACGGAGGTTTGATTCCGGTACTGCTCCGATGATCAATGCCTATGCGGCACGGGCAGCGCTTCGTTTCATTCTTGAAGTAGGAATGGAACGCATCGCTCCTTATCTTAAGGAATTGTCTGCCTTTGCCATTCAATATGCTGAAGAGAAAGGAGTGAAGATAATAAGTCCGACAAATCATGCGCAGAAGGGATCCAACACGGCAATCTACGTCGAGAATGCAGGGGAAGTTGAACAAAAAATGAAGGAGAAAGGAGTGATTGTTTCATCAAGAAAAAACGTAATACGGATTGCGCCTCACTTTTACAACACTAAAGAAGATATAGCAACCGCAATGGACTTATTAACTAACTTGATTCGATAATCTAGATTTCATAATTCTTTCTAATTAAATAAGCTAAGCTGCAACGGTCTGTACCGTATTGTGGCTTGAGCGAAGAAAGGAATGGTCTATATTAAGATTAATAATGAGCTTGAATTTCACGGCGGTTATAAAATGTCCTTGATACCCATGGCGATTTTTATCGTTTTCTGTATTGCTTTTTTCATTGTCTTTAAGGTATTTGAAATGGATGCTTTAGCTATGGGTGGAGTAGTAGGGATCATTGCAGGAAGCTTTTTCAGTAAAAACTGGAAGAAATATTGGGACTCTGTACTCGAGGGTATATCAAATCCAATGACTGGTGTACTCATCATGATTCTATTGGTCGTAGGAATCTTTACAGGACTTATGGGCAAAAGTGGAGTTGCTGAGGGATTTGTTTGGTTAGGTAATGAAATAGGACTAAAGGGTGGAGTATTTACAGCCTTTACATTTGTTACTACCTGTATTATTGCAACTGCAACAGGTACCTCAATTGGAACTCTGTTCTCGGCTTTTCCGATTCTCTATCCTGCAGGCATCTTACTTGGAGCTGATCCAGCCTTATTAGCCGGTGCAATCTTAAGTGGTGCGATCTTTGGAGACAATCTTGCCCCTATATCTGACACTACCATCGCTTCAGCTGCAACCCAAAGATATAAGAATAAAGAGGGTAGTGCTGATATTGGTGGGGTCGTGTCTTCGAGATTTAAGTATTCATTGATAGCTGCCGTTGCCGCAACTGCGCTTTATTTAATCTTTGGTGGTGGTGGAAATGTTGGAACTGGTGCAACAGAGCTACTTCAAAAATATACTGACCCTAAGGGATTGATTATGCTGATACCCGTTGCAATACTCTTATATGTTGCTATTAAAACAAAAGATATTTTTACAGCTATAACCTGGGGTATAGTTACAGGTACAATTATTGCACTGGGGTTTGGAATACTAACGTTTAAAGATGTTTTAAGCGTAAAGGATGGAGCATTAACTGGTTTTCTGTATACTGGTTTTAAAGGTATGGTAGGGACTTCCATATTCTGTATTGCCTTATTTGGAATCGTGGGGATACTCAATGCCAGTGGTACTATGGATAGACTTGTTAATGCGATCGTTACTAGTGATTTAGCGAAAACACCTCGAGGTGCAGAAATATGTCTGGCGATCGGCATAATTCTGTCATCCTTATCAATGGGGTCTGCAACTGGTCCGGCGATCATTATGTTTGGCCCTATTGCTAATGATGTTGGCAGAGCAGTTAATCTTCACCCCTATAGAAGGGCAAATTTAATCGATGGTTTTGCTAATACAATTCCAATAATTGTTCCATTTATTAGTGCCTTTATTTTCATAGTGCTGATTGTTATACAAGGACTTCAAAAAGATTACTCCTTTATTCAAACCATTAATCCTATAACAATAGCTTTATCAACGTTTCACCCTATGACGTTATTTCTAGTGTTTTCTTTTTCTGTCATTACAGGTTGGGGTAGAGCCTTTGAAGGCGAGAACGGTGAGCCTATAGCTGAATCAAATCAAGGATCGAAAAGCTCTGCTTCAAGAATGAAAAGTGTTTGAGCTGTTGGTGGGAAATGAACGTCTTAAGATCAGGTGAGTTTATAGTTTGGTGAGAATAAAGTATTATTTTAACCATGTGCCCAAGGTGATGGCTGTAATTGGCAAGGCCTTGGGCACTACGATTTTTTAGCAGTGTGTCAAACACCCACTCATTTCAAAGGAGAAATTTATGAAGATTAAAGTTAACGGTGAAAAATGTGTAGGCTGCAGATTATGTGAAACCATCTGTGTGTACAGTCATGATGGAGCATTCGGAATTTATAATTCGAGTATTCACGTGAGTAAACTAGAACCGATCGGCGTGGATTTTCCAGTAGTATGTCAGCAATGTCTATCTCCTGTTTGTGTTAGTGTTTGCCCTATCAAGGCCATAGTCCAGAATACTCTAACAGGTGCCATGATCGTCAAGGAAAATCTTTGCGTTGGCTGTGGAAAATGTGTCACGGAATGTCCTTTTGGGGCAGCTACTCTTCATAGTAAAACAAGAAAAGCTATTATTTGCGATTTATGTGGAGGATCGCCTAACTGTATAAAAGAATGTCCAACAAAGGCAATAATACTGGAAAATGACGAGGACAGCTTTAAGGAAATTAATGCGTCAGCTCAACAACGAAGAGATGACTATGTGGAAAGAGTAACAAGAAAGATCGTTGATCGCTGGGAGGGGAGATGAATGAAAGATATTTGCGGTTATGCAGGCACAGTATTAATGGTAGACCTTACGAGTGGAGAAATAGAAAAGCTGCCCCTGGATATGGAATTAGCAAGAAACTATGTGGGTGGCAGAGGACTGAATATGAAATCATTATATGATTTGGTCGGTCCGGAAACTGATCCGCTAGGTCCAGAAAATATTGTGATCTTTGGAGTCGGACCAGTAAATGGTACGAATTGCTATTTGGGATCAAGATGGAATGTTAGTGGAAAATCTCCTCACACTGGAATACTTGGCGATTCAAACGCTGGAGGGCATTTCGGTACGGAGTTAAAATATGCTGGATATGATCAGATTATTATTAAAGGCAAAGCAGAAAGGCCAGTGTATTTGTATATTCATGATGACCAAGTTGAAATTAAAGATGCGGCTGATGTATGGGGAAAAGATACATGGGAAGCTCAAGAAATTATACGTCAAGAATTAAAGGACAAACTCATACAGATAGCAGCCTGCGGTCCGGCCGCAGAAAATGGTGTAACCTTTAGCGGCGTATTTTGTAATCTTGTTCGAGCTGCTGGTCGTACTGGTATGGGTTCTATCATGGGCTCTAAGAATTTAAAGGCTGTCGCATTACGAGGAACAGGAAGTATTAAAGTTGCTGATGCGGAGAAGTATTTTAAATGGAATAAGACGATTCTTGAAAGAATGTTAAATCATCCGGATTTTGGATCTCGGTCAATAATGGGGACACCAAGAAATGTGAATCCCCTGAATGAAGGTGGATACTTAGTAACAAAGCACTTCGAGACTGGACATTTCCCAGAAGCTCATAAAATAAGCGGCGAAGTTCTGGCTCAGGACTATAATAAGAAGAATAAATCATGTCATGCCTGTCCGTTGCATTGTTCAAGATGGTTTGTAGTACCGAAGGGTAAAGATTTTGAAGGACTAAAGGGTGAAGGGCCAGAATATGAAGCAATGGCTGGTTTTGGTTCGAGAATTCTTAATTCTAATATGGCAGCAGTCTTAAAGTGCAATGATCTGTGCAATCGATTAGGAATGGATGCAATATCAACCTCGGAAACCATTGCCTGGACGATGGAATGTCTTGAAAGAGGAATTATTTCCAAAGAAGAAGTCGGACTTGATCTGGATTGGGGTAAGATGGACGAGGTTATTAAACTTATAGAAATGATCTCCTATAGAGAAGGTTGGGGTGATGTTCTGGCAGAGGGTGTCAGGAAAGCTGCTGAAAGGATTGGCAGGGGTTCCGAGAAATATGCCATGCATGTTAAAGGGCTTGAAATGATTCAAGCAGAACCTCGTGGAATGAAGGGATATGCAGTATGTTTTGCAACAGCAACCCGAGGAGGAGACCACTTAAGAGGAGAGCCCTTCTTTGAAATGTCGAATGATGTTGAAGAAGGTGCAAGACGATATGGTATTCCTGAGACGGCCTTAAGGCTTGAAGAGAAGGGGAAAGGGCTGCTTCTTCAAGATTTCCAGGACTGGTGCGCGTTATCTGATATGATGAATGTCTGTAAGAACAACATGGTCTGTATGGAATTGTTGTCAATGGATGAAATTGCTGAATTCTTGGAATCAGTGACGGGATTTAACTATACACCCGAAGAAATAAGAGACTGCGCTAGACGACTTATGGCGATAGAGCAGGCGTTTAATAACAGACTTGGACTCACAAGGAAGGACGATATACTTCCGAAACGTTTTGTAACTGAGCCGCTGCCAGAAAGCTCTGGTCCCTCTGCAGGTTCAGTTGTACACTTAGAACCAATGCTCGATGAGTTCTATAAAGCACGTAGGTATGATCCCGAGACAGCAATGCCCACAAAGGAACTTCTTTTTGAATTGGGCCTTGAAGATGTCTATCGAGACTTGCAGAAATTTTGCTAAATACAGAAGGACAGATAGGTTTTCTCATGAAGAAAAAACCTTCCTGTCCCTTTGAATTTCGGTGGATAATTCTGTAAGAATTTCTCATACCAAACGGTGTATTCAAGATTCATTGCCTAACCTTTCGTTTATGCTTCAATAATTTGTTTGAGTTTTCCCCACACCGGTTGAAAGATCTCGCTTGGCATAGTTTTTAAAGCAGGAGAAATCCTAGGTTTGAAATCCATCAGTGCCAATATGTCCTTTTCCATATCTATACCCGGTGCAATCTCAATAAGAGTCATCTGCCCTTCTTCCAAGGTAAAAACTGCTCGTTCGGTAACATATAGAACCTGTTGCTCAATCTGCTGGGCATACTTACCACTGAAGGTAATTTGTTCGACTTGATCAAGACTTGAATATTCGGCAATCTAAAGACGCGGTGGAGTCGGCAAGGCAGACGATTGTTTCACAACATGAACTTGTTAGGCTCTACCATGAAAACTATAGGAAAAAAGTTGAGGCGCTTGTCAAAAAGCTTAAAAAGCCTAGCTATCTGAACGCAAGGTTAAAGCCTTAACCGCAAAATTGGCGAAACGTCAGAGAAAGCTAGATTATTGGACAGCGTTTTTGACGAGTAAGACCTTCCCACCGGTTACTTTTGGCACGAAAGAGATGTTTCTAAGACGGTGTAAGGGATTAATTTCGAGACAGGAATGGAACGATCGTCGTAATAACCGTTTTTACAGTCGTGGTGATAATCAAAGGGCGGTAATCCAAATTTAAGAGTCGTCTTTAAGGATGGAGTAAGTTTCTTAGAAATCTCAACACTTGAGAAAACAGTTAAGAACAGAGCCATTAAGGTTTAATGCCGATTTATTTACCGCAAAAACTCTCGAAAAAGACCGGTAAAGTCAATGGTGTTCATTACCGAAAACTGTTTATGGATTCGTTAGAACGAGGTGTTGCCTACCAAGTGGAGTTGATCAAGCGAGATGGCAAGTATTACGCACACATTACATTTGAAGAGCTTGAAGCGAAGGTCGTCGACACTGGGCACCTCAACATAATCGGAGCAGATACGAACCCTAATGGGTTTGCGCTAATAAGGATTGATAACAGCGGTAACTACAGAGGGCACACCTATTTAAAACAGCATGAATTAACCTTCTGTCGGAGTAACCGGCGAACGAATTTATGTGGTGAACTTGTGAAACAAGCGGTAGACACGGCAAAAACCAACCATTGTGGGCTCGCCGCGGAAGATTTGAAGTTTAAGGAAGAAAGCGATGTTGCGGGTAAGTTGGCTAGAGTGAGCAGTCAGTTTGTTTACGCAACGCTACTCCAAATGTTGGAACGTAGTTGTCTGCGTAACGGTGTCGAATTCGTCAAGGTTAGACCCCAATATACCAGTAAAATAGGGCTTTATAAATATTGTCACCAATACGGACTCGATGTCCATAACGGAGCAGCCTTAGTTATAGCAAGGCGAAGTTATGGGTTGAAAGAAACCGTACCTAAGCTACTACGAGACAAATTAGTACCCAAGAAAAATCTGATCGCATTCAACCAAAAGAACGAATGGAGCCAGTGGAGTGAGATTAGTAAACAAGTTAATAAACTATTCATAAAAAGGAAGGAAGTGAATACTCCTGGTTTATGGTTAGAGCGTAGGAAAGATCTTTATGTGAGGAGAGATTCAGATCATGGTAGCCTCCTCTGCTTTTGGCATGGGGGTGGATAAGAAAGATGTTGGTTTGGTAATTCATTACGACATCTCCGATTCCCTGGAGAATTACATTCAGGAAGCAGGAAGAGCAGGACGGGACGAAACTATTTCGGCCGCCTGTTTTGTGCTGTTTAATGACGATGACCTGAGCAAGCATTTTGTGATGTTGAATCAGACCAAGCGAGGATCATTAAGAAACTGATCTCCAGTAAAAGCAAAGGACGCTCCGGTGATGAAGTCGCGGAAGCAAGGATCGATTATATCTCCGATCATTTGGGCATTGTGAAAGAGGAAGTCATCCAGATTGTCAGTCTTTTGCGTGATGAAAAGATTTTAGCAGATTCCAAAGACCTGAATGCCTTTATCAAGAAAAAGGAAAGCAAGAAAAATTCCCTGAGTATCCTAAAGACGTATGGGCAAATCGAAAAATTTCTACTCACAATACTCAGCGATGAGGAAAAAATCATTCACCTCAAGGAGCTGAATGAGCAGGCTGAAGCGTCGGCCTGTGAAGATGTCTCGCCCAATAAGATCAAGACCATTCTGAATCTTTGGGCGATCAAAAACTGGATCAAACGACAGACGACACCAAAACCTTTCATTCCTACTGCTTTGACTTATTGTGAAGAGTTGGATCACTGGAAAAGTCAGGTGATATCATTCAGGAAACGATTAAGCGGATCAAGAACGGACAAGTTGAACCGGGCGAAGGTATAAAACCTTACTATGTTTTTTTAGATAAGGAACTTGATGACTTAATCAGTTCTATGCCTAGAAGTAGAAAAGAGTTGCTACAAGTAAAGGGATATACAGAGAAAAAAGTCGCCAAGTACGGGGATGAAATTATCAGGATTCTGAAAGGTTAGACTTGAAAACTACCCAGGGATACGTGAGGCCGGAGAGAAGTTTATGGGTGAAGTCTATAACGTGGAACGAGACACAGAAATATGACATATTAACGGGAGCTCAGGCCGGTTTAAATCGGACTCAGGGCTCCCACGATTTTTTGTCATTCACTTCGTTCATTTTATAGCTAACATAAGACCCAGCCCCAGCCCCATCCTAGTTGTACATGGACGAAGTGCCAATAATTCCATCTGGATTTAATCTGAGCCAAAAATCTGCTACAGAAAACTTCTTTTGGGTCCTTCAATGCCAGATATAGATCTTATTTTATAATTCTACCTACATCTCTACTGTTGTATAGCAGCCTTCTAACTTCCATTAGATCCTCTATCACAACATAATAAACAGTAAAATTATCAACATAAATCCGATAATAAGGGTACTTTCTTTTTCTAATTGATTGAAACGGCTCAAAAGATAATGGGCAATTCAACCTTTCTAGGATTGCATTTTCAATTATTTTTACCAGATTGATTGCCACCTCTGGATTATGCAGCTTAAATACAATATAGTCTACAATTTCATTAAGGTCTTGTTCATAACGGGTAAGGTATCTCAGCGAATATTTATCGCTCAGCATTAATTCTTGTCCTCACTCTTGAGAAAACTTCGTCGTGTGTATATCTTACATCAGTTGAATTCGCTTCTCTATCAGCTTCATCAAGTTTAAACTCTATATCATCTGTTAGTTCTGCATATTTTTCCAAGCTTAACACAACCATAGTCCCATAACCATTTTTAGTTAAAAATACAGGTTGACCTTCCTTAACGACCATCTCTTCAATCTCAGGGAATTTATTTCTTAAATCTGAAACAGGTCTGATTTGAATCATACTGAGCACTTCCTTGCGTTTGCTTATCATAATTATATCTCAATTTTATCATTACATCAACAATGTTCTTACATTCTCAATATATTCATCTGGATCATATTGAAGAGGAAATCAATTTCTTTAAGTAAAGAAAAAAATTATCTCAGTTATGAAGTAGTTCAATATGTAGTATTCCCAAATTTACCAATTTGGAAGGAATAGACCAAGAATCGTAGAATCATATTCAAAAATGGGTTTGAATGTTTTCGTATGAGGGTGGACACTCCGTCTAACAGAGAAATAGAAAAACTTATAAATTTAATAAAATAAAGGAGTTATAATTATGATTAACAAAATCTCAATTAAAACGAGGTCGATTATTGTGGGTATCCTAATATTGGTTGCATATGGAGTGAAATCTTTCTTGCAGGTTGGCTAATGATTAAAGGTATTAAAAAATCAAGTTTATAAAAATTGATTGGTCTTATTTTTTTAGTTTTTACTTGACACAGTCTGAGCCATATGACAGTTAGAAAAATTCATAAGACCATCTCTTTTTTGGGGATTGGGTATTCTTGTTGACAAATAGATTCCGTATATGGTATTGTTATCGAAAAACGATATCGTATTACGGAATCGAAATACGAGAATGAATCGAGGAGGTTCTATGGCAGAAAAAGTATTAAGAAAACTATTCTTAGGGTTTATAAGTATTCATATCCTTCATCATGCATCAAAGGAGCCGATTTACGGTCTATGGATGATAGAAGAACTAAGTCATCATGGGTACACGATCAGTTCTGGTACGCTTTATCCTATTCTTTATGGAATGGAGAAAGACGGGCTACTCGTTTCAATGGAAGAAAATGTGGAAGGGAAAATAAGAAAATATTATAGTACTACACCACAGGGAGCGGTCGTATTAAAAGAAGCACAAGCAAAAGCACATGAATTATTTAAAGAAATGAAAGAGTAGGTGAGAACATGAAAAAATTCGGTCCACCTATAGGAAGGGAAACACTGTTTCAATATTTGTTAAAGTACAAATTCCAGTTTATTATATCGTCGTTAGCAGGAATCTTATATAATACAGCAATTGTGTTAGGACCAATATTTTTAGGCAAGCTCATTGATGCTGCCGGTGGAGGAACAACAAAGGTTGTTTTACTTTCAGCAATATACTTTGTTGGAGTTACGTCATTTTTTCAGTTTTCAAGGTTTATTAAGCGTTGGTATATGAGGGATCAGTTTAACTATGTTGCTTGCGATTTACGGCAAACTCTTCTAGATAGAGTTCTAAAGTATAGACTACCTGAACTTGATAAGGAAACTGTTGGTGATTTAATGTCTCGAACAGTTGGAGATATTACTTTAGTGGTAGACACTGTTATGTCAACCCTCAATGAAGGCTGGGATACCTGGCTATTAATGCTTTCGTATTTTGCAGTTTTAATATACATGGACTGGAAAATTACTTTACTGGCATCCCTTTTAGTGCCTGTCACACTAGTGCTAGCCCATATGATGCGGAATGTCTTGTACAGCTGCTCTCTCGATGCGAGGAAATCAGCAGCTACAGCAACCATTGGACTTCAGCGATATCTCTCAGCAATATCGGTACTAAGGCTATTTGGTAGGGAAGAATCTGAGACAGAGACTATTGTGGAGGCCTATAATCAACAAGTTCGATTTAATATTAAGCAAATTCTATTACAACAGTCGCTTTTACCAATCTATGCTCTTCTCGCTGGCTTTGGTATTGTCATTGTTATTGGGTTGGGTGGAGAAAACGTAAGAAATGGTGTATGGACCGTTGGATCTTTCAATGCGTATATGGTTATGTTTATCGCTTTCTCAGGGAGAACTAGAGTTGCTGCAAAGGTTTTTAACCGTTGGCATGGTGCAAAAGCAGCGTGGCAACGGGTTAAAGAAAAAATGATTTATCAAGAATCAGAGAACGAGACAAATCATCTATTACTAAATTCTCTAAAAGTGAATCAATTAAAAGTATCACATCTTGATTTTTCATATGGTTCCAGACAAGTTTTAAAAGACATTTGTTTTGAAGTAAAGTCCGGAGAGATCATAGGCATTACAGGCGCTGTTGGTTCTGGAAAAACGTCTTTGATTAATGCGCTTACAGGTCAATACTCATATGATGGAGATATTATCCTAGATTCAGTTCAATTAAGAGATGTACCTGATGCGAATAAACATGAGATTATTGGTTACTCAGGACATGAGCAATTTTTGTTTTCTATGAGTATTGAAGAGAATATCCGACTTGGGATGTCTGATGAAGAAAATGAAAAAGGACTTGTAAATTGTTTAACTACTTCTGCACTTATAGAAGATATAGATCGTTTTGATAAAGGGTTAAAAACTCAAGTTGGTGAGAAAGGCTTAAAAGTATCTGGTGGACAACGTCAACGAATTTCTATGGCTAGAGCCATATATAAGACACCTTCCATTATATTATTAGATGATCTTTTTTCTGCCTTAGATATCGCTACGGAACAGCGAATCGTAAAACGTCTTAAAGAGGATTTTAAGAATCAGATTGTTGTTATTGCAACACATCGTTTAAGCGCATTTGAAAACGTTGATAAAATTTTAGTGCTGGATCAAGGAAGCGTATTAGAAACCGGCACCCATCATGAGCTCATGCATAAACGTGGGCTTTATCATGAAATCTATAGTGCACAACAATTTATGGAAGGAGGACAAGCACATGCGTAGAGAAATGCAAGATAAAAGCTTCCTCAAAAAAGCTTTAAAATCAGTATTCATACACAACCGTGTGTATTTCTTCCTTCTATTTGGAACTGTGGGCATAGGCGCAATTGCTAATATTTGGCCATCCTTGGTATTGAGACAAATTGTTGATGGGCCATTAACTTCTGGTGAGGGTGTATTGTGGAGAATGGCTTTTATCTATTTAGTTGCAGTATTAGCCATAGGGATACTGGACTTTGTTCGAGAGATCAGTGCCACGGTAATAGGGCAAAGGATGCTTTTAGACTTAAGAAAACAAATGCTCGAGCATCTCCAAAAGTTGCCGATGAAATATTACTTGAAGGTACCTGTTGGAGAAACACTCTCAAAATTTACAGCGGACTTAGAGGCCGTCAACACATTGTTTTCAGCAGGACTTGTCGGTGCCCTTGCAGATCTACTTAAAATACTGGGACTTTTTACAACCTTATTCGTACTTTCAAGGCCACTCGGATTTATTGCTATCGGAGCATTGCCAGTCATTTTTTTACTATCGAATTATTTTCGAAAAAACATTTTTGAGAAGCAGAAGATAGTGAGGAAAAAAGTTTCTGATATAAACACAAATATTCAAGAGGTTTACTCCGGGATTAAAGTCATCAAAGTATTTGGTAAAGAGTCTCTATTTTCTGAACAGTTCGAAGAGAAACTTGAAGCTCATCGTTTAGCTATGAATGGTAATAGCGTTTATGATGCATGGTTTCCTTGCATTATGCAAGTCGTTAGAGCGATTGTCATTGCCCTTGCTTTGGTCGTGGGTGCCGCCAATAATGGTACGTCACTAGCACTGGGGCTTTCAATAGGAACTTTAGCAGCTGTAGCTGATTTGTTTGTTCGTATGTTTGAACCAATTGAAGCCATTGCATCAGAAATTCAAACCATTCAACAGGCTTTTGCTGGACTGGATCGTGTCGAAGGATTTTTTGCTGAACCAGTAGAAATGAATCGAAATATAACGGATGCAAATCTATTTTCAATCAATCAGCTCCCCAATATAGATGTGGTTTTAAATCAAGTCGTGTTCGAGTACACTGATGGCATTAAGGTGATTAATCAAGCATCACTATTCGTTAAAACAGGCACTAAAGTTGCGATTGCCGGTAGAACAGGTTCTGGCAAAACAACGCTTATGTCATTGATTGCCGGGCTTTATCCTGTGAAGAGTGGAACAATTACAATAGGTGGCGTTGATCCCTTTAACCTTCCTGCGGTAGAGAGACGTAAACTCATTGGTATTGTACCGCAAAATGTTCACCTATTTAATGGTTCAATTCTAGACAACATAACGCTAAGAGACGAAAGCATAACGCTTGAGCAAGCTTGGAAAGCGCTTGAAACGGTCGGGCTAGATCAAGCAGTTAAGCAACTTGAGAATAGTCTTGATACAATTATTGGTGAAGGTGAAGCAAAACTGTCTTATGGACAAACACAACTTCTTTCATTAGCTAGAGCGATTGTAACAAATCCGCCTTTACTATTGCTGGATGAACTGACCTCTGGTCTTGATGCATTAACTGAGAAGGCTATTCTTGATGCCATTAGGGATGTGAGTGAAAATCGCACCATTATAACGATTAGTCACAGATTATCCGGAATTATTGACGCGCAGACTGTTCATATCATGGATGCAGGACGAATTATGGAAAGTGGAACACCGCAAGAACTCACGGTGAAAGAGGGATGGTATGCCATCTTTAAGCGTTTAGAAACGCTTGGATGGAAAGTGAACTAAAGTTCTATGAAAAATATGTTCCCGCGCAGGTGCGGGAGTACATCGAAAGAAAATGCAAATCTATCTATATCGCCAAACATGGCGGGGGCACTCACGCGTAAACAGCAGGCAAATAGGCGCGGATTTGGCGGCTGTGTCGTCCCGTGTGCCGCTTTGACAGGCAGGGTGGCCTTGTTACAGGACAACTGCAAGAGCCAAAGTGAGTTTATTGAAAAGGCCATTATTTTTTACAGCGGTTATGTTTCCTCAAAGGATAATACCAAGTTCCTACCGATTGTCATCACATCCAAGCGCCCGGGCAAAAGATCAGAAAAGACTTAGTAATGCAGGTAAATCTTACTCCCATTTGTGATCAAGAAAATGACAATATTTTTTTCTAAATTCACAAGAAATTTGCGGCTTATTCGAATTGATTAGGTATCATTACAGTGGCGAACCGCGGTTGTATCCGACTCTGTAAAGGATACAATGCCAAACGCGACGAGAATCGGTGGATATGATCGTTTTGATACAAACACAGAAGTGCTAAAGAAATTCGAAAACCTTGTTATCGGTAGCAGCATGTTCTTCGCCAATGGGAGCGATACAAGCCTTATTGACTCGTTGACAGGTGCTCCGATGGCAGCCAAGTACATATTCTGATCACTGATGTCGCTAGACTGCTGCTGTTTTGGCAATTCGTAGGAATTGGGCGAGAAAACTATGGCATCCTCGAAAAGTTAGATACCATGGAAGGCAGAGTAGTCGATAATGCAAACTTTTTTGCCCTTGATGATATTGACCGGATATCAGACGAACAGTTGTACGAGAGACTATTGAATGAATTCCCACACTTGTTGGGTTAAGATAGCAATGCTTGTGCTTATGTGGTAAAATTTAACTATAAAATTATTATAGAAAAATAAGAAGGTGATAGAAATGCTTGCGCAGACTAATCAAATATCTCAGTTGGAAGACATCATGGTTCAAAACAATTTTTTTGAGAAATTCGGCTTGAGTAGAATAGGAGTATTTGGATCAACTGCCAGGGGAGAGGTATCTAATGACATTGATATTCTCGTAGAAGACAATGTTGATTATCGGTTGCTTTCAGTCCTGAAAAATGAGCTACAATTGCTTACAAATAAGCGTATTGATATTGTTATTGCCAAGTATGCAAATCCAATAGTGCTTCATAGAGCAAAAAAGGAGATCATCTATGTTACCATGCATTAGGAACGACCTCATGTATCTTTTAAACCTACTGGAAAGTATTGAGAAAATCCTTCTATATTCCAAGGATTGTTCCGATGCTGAAGCATTTTATGAATATAACGATCAAATGAATTTTAACGCCACACTCAATCTATTTGCAAACATGGGTGAGAATATTGGGAAAATCAGCGATGAACTAAAGCTTGTCTATACGGATATTAGTTGGTCGGAAATCAAAGGTTTCAGGAATAGAGTTGTTCATGACTATATAAATATTGATACTTTTATGGTATTCGATATTATTAAAAATGATTTGCTTAAGCTGAACAGAAAGACCTCTCAGAGGTCTTTCTGTTGTTACTAGGATTATCATACCAGTAATTTCCTTTGTGTAACAGTTGTCCTTTGAAAAAAAACAAGCCACCGTTCACAGGCGGTGGCTTGTAATAGTTTAAGTGGCTATTAAATGGCAAATTAGAACTTAATTATTTTTGGTTCACCTGTAAAGGTAGCTATCGTAGCTGTTGCGTCCTGCAAATACAATACCTGGGTGTTGTCATCTGTTGCCGAATACCGAGACTGAAGTGAAGGATAGCTTTCAAGCATACTCTGCTTTGCTTCAACACGGTCATCCTCTACAGCAACGGCCTGAATACGAATCCATTCTTGGCCATTAAAAGCGCAAATTTCAATTTTGGGATTTGCTATCATTTGCTTTGAAACGTCCTTTACCTTACCAGTCTGAATATAAAGCTTACCATCAAAAATGTTGACAGTTCCGAAGGGACGAACTCGTGGCTGATCTCCATCAATGGTTGCTAAGTAATAAGTCTGGCACTTCTTTAAGAAATCAAAAACTTCTTGCATTAAAGAAATCTCCTTTCAATTTATACAATAAATTTATAATAAAAGTCTTGAAATAACAAGTACGATTATTTATAATACATAGTATCCAAAAAGATACTATTGGGAGGCAATTATGGAAGCGGAGAAAGATTTATTTGGGAAATGCCCTTATACAACAGCCCAGAAGGTTCTTTCGGGTAAATGGTCGATAATTATTCTTTACCATCTCGGGATAAAGACTATGCGCTTTGGAGAATTGCAGCGGCAGTTGCCCGATTTAACCCAGTCAACGCTGACTAAACAGTTACGCGCTTTGGAGGAGTATGGATTGATCGAAAGAAAGATTTATCCGCAAGTCCCACCAAAGGTCGAATACTCTTTAAGTGATATAGGGATAAAGTTTAAAAAAGTTTTGGCTGAATTGGCAATTTGGGGGAACGAATACATCGAAACTTTGAAGGATAAAGAAAGATAGATCAATGAGCTATTTAAAAACTCCGAGAATTGAAGCGACTGGTTAAAAGCCCTCCTTGCTTATAGCTTTACGCCAATATTGGTAATTATGCATCTCTTCTCTGAATTATATTTTCTATCAGCGTAAAGATACTGGATATGGAGTTGTCAAATTTGGTTTAGTCCCTAAACTCGTAATTTTAGTACCAATTTATGGTTATAATATAACTGGCTCTTATCTACAGGCAGGATAGTGAAATGCTGGAGAGCAACACGAGCGGCCGGTAGAGTTCTGCTAAGGATAGCCAGGGGATATATTTAATCACCCTGGTATCTTTATTTCTATCCTTAGGAGAACCAAAAAGCGATAAACTCAAGAGGCGAAGCCTCTTAACTGTTACACCGCTTGGGGTAAACGCTCTCGATAATACTGTGAACGCATTACTAGGGGCGGATAACCTCCGTTTGGAGTGTAAATTCGTTTCCGATTGTAATAGGTTTCTATAAATCTAAACACTATGCTTTTAATCTTTTCCATACTCATTGTTTCGGTTCTGAATTTATAGATGCTTTCTTTCTTTAATGTGGCAAAAAAGGACTCCATTCTGGCATTGTCATAACATTTACCAGTACTGCTCATACTCTGTTTCGCACCATGCTGGGCGAGTGCTTGACGGTAGATCCCGCTTGTGTATTGACTACCCCTGTCCGAATGAAAGACCATCCCATAGGCTTGATACCTCTTAACACCCGAGGTAAAGGCTTCGACACATAGCTCGGCTCTCATGTGATTTGCCATTTTAAATCCCACGATACTTCCATCGAAACAATCCAATACGGCGGCTAAATAAAGCTTTCCGTCAGCCGTTGGGATTTCTGTGACATCTCCAAGCCATTTTTGATTGGGTGATACTGCAGAAAAGTCTTGTTTGATGAGATTGGCACTGGCTTGAGCGGCTAGATCTGCTTTGGTTATTCCTCTACAGTGATGTTTCTTCTTGAGCATAAGATGGTTGATTTTACAGAGCTTAAGGATTACATAATAGCTACCGGTATAGCCTTGATAAAGTTTTAAATGGAGATAAATCCTGTATGCTCCATAGTCCGGGTTGTCCGCACGAATTTGAAGGATCTTAGCCAAAAGTTCTTCGTATTTGTAAGGCTTGGACTGCCTTTTTAACCACTTATAATATCCGGCTTCACTAACCAGTAATACTCTGCACATGGTTTTTATGCTGTGCTTGGTTTTCTCTTTAGTTTTGTGAAACCACATCCAATGAAAAAGCTCTCGTGCAGCTATTTCTTTTGGCTCTCTGCGAAAAAACCTAAGGCCCTTTTTAGAATATCATTGGCGGCTTCAAGGTCTTTAATCTTCTTTTCCATTGCTTTGGTTTCAGCTGTTTTTGGGTCAATACGTTTATGTCCGCTGCCAACAAAACTTACTTCTCCATACCGTTTTGATTGATTTTTCCATGAGTATAGCGTTGTTACTGGAATCCCCAGTTTCTCTGAGGCAGCCGTCGTCCCTAATTCGTAAGACAACTTGATGGCCTCTTGTTTGAAGTCTTTGTCGTATTCTCGCATCTGGATTTACCTTCTTTCGTTTTTCCTATTCTTACCAGAATTACGAGTTTTCTGACTTAACTAAAATGATACTACTCCAATATTTAATTGATAATAATACTAGGGAATTTATTTTTGATGATATGAACATATTTATAACCGATTTTGAAACAGCGGATATATATATTACTGATAAAGGCTTTAATTGGACATTTGTCCAAACGCATGAAGATGGGTGGCTAGGTCCTTATTTTTGCACAAGTCATAGTTGAGTCAAATCTATGAAGAAGATACATAAGAATAAAAGACATTCTCAACAAACAGTTCTAATTGTTTTAAATTTGAACAATGATAGGCAGCGGTACAGTCTTTTATGTATTGCTCCATAACACAATCACCACTGTACCATAAGTCTTCATTCATTGGATTAAGCCAATATAGAGCCCTAGCATTCTCTTTAATTTGAGACAGAACTTCGCTCCCATATTCCACTAAACCAGTCCTTTTGGTTCAATTTATCAATAATTTTTTCACAATCTTCCTTGAACTTTAAAAGAATATTAAGTGTATCGATGATCAGAGCAGTAGAAAGCTCTTCAATACCATATGATCCAGAATGCTGACTCAATCAATAACTTCACTGATACTTGGGTGCTTTTTTAGTTTTTCAAGCCTTAAACTTCTTACAAAGGTTACGACTTGTTTTCCCAAGGAAACCTTAAGAGCAGGAAAATGAAGTCTCAGAATTTCCAGCTCCCTTTGCTCATTCGGGTAATCCAAGTATAAATATAGACATCTTCTCCGCAGGGCGTTACTTAAATTCCGGGTATTGTTGCTTGTAAGTATAATGAGAAGTATTGCGGTGACGTTCTTCTACAAAAGACGATCACCGTTGATTTTTTAAAACATAAACGAGTAGAAAATAAGGGGCAGGCTCCGAAATATTATATTGAAGAAAACCACCAGCCGATCATCTCAAAAGAGATATTTGATAAGGTTCAAGATGAGAAGGAACGTAGAGCGTTGCTCAAGGGGAATCTGGTGGGTGATAGGCATAAATATTCCAGCAAGTATCCTTTCAGTGCTAAAGTGTTTTGTGGACACTGTGGGAACATTTTTAAACGAAGGCATTGGAACAGCACCAATACATCAAAGAAAATTGTGTGGCAGTGCAAAACCTACATTGTTGATGGCAAGGATGCTTGTGGTGCCAAGGCCGTCGAAGAGAATGTATTAATGGAAGCCTTTGTCCGGATGTTCAACAGAATCTACGAAGATAGGCAGAACTTTACCAAGACGATGACAGCCAATATTGAAATGATTATTTTGCAAAGGCCGAACATAAAAGAGACTGAAGCCTTGGATAATCGGATTGAGGAATTGAAAAATGAGTTGAAGAGGCTCATCCGGTTTCAGGTGAATAATAACGTCGATCCTGAGGTCTATAATGAGGAGTACAAAAGCATATCTGGAGAATTGGAGGAAGTACGGAAGAAAAGGTTGGAGCATGATAAGGTAATCGAATCAAAGGATGGGTTGAAACAAAGGTTTGATGAAATCCTAGAGGCGATAAATAGCAGGGATTCGCTGCTTGAAGATTACGATTTTCTAGTTTCTGTCATAGCCATTTATACATTACTCGCAAGAAACCTGTCCTAGATAGTGAAGGGTTTGCCTCTTTAAATGTGCACCCGGCTTTAGTTATCATATATTGTTACATCCTTAAGCACTAGCGTTTGACTCTAAGCCTTTTCCATGATAGATTAAAATTGAAAATGAAGGCTCGGAAAGTAACAAGGGATCAGACATATAGAATCTAAGGCCATAGAGAATGCCGACGTACGAGTGTTATTCACTATTATTGAAGAGAATGGAGCACAACCTTGTTTGAGGATTGTGCCCTTTTGTGTATGCGGTAGAATAGTTACAAGTCAAGAGAAGAGGAAGTGGGCACTGAAAAATGGTTGAAAAAAACACTGAGTTAACGAAGTTAATTCCAATTGCTGATGGAATAGTAAAGATGCTTGGAAAGGATTTTGAAGTTTCTATTCATGAGTTCAGTATTAGTACGCCGGAATCCACGATTATTCACACTGCTGGAAACGTAACCAATCGACAGGGAAATCCGGAAACGATGATAATTCCTAAAAGCCTGAGAACCTATCCAGATAGCGTCTTGGATTTAGTTGGGTATAAAACAATTACCAAAGACGGACGAATTTTAAAATCTAATACAATTTATATGAGAAACGATAAAAACAAGATTATAGGTTGTTTCTGTATGAAATACGATATTACTGAACAGGTGAACTATAAGAGCTATCTAGAGCAAATTACAACAGTTCAGGGCTCTTTGCAGAATGATGTCGATAGTCAGGAATTCTCAGCCCCGGATGTTATTGAAATTGTGGATACCTTAATTGATCAGGTGATTAGCTCTATGTCAATATCAGATGGTTCCATTTCTAAAGAAGATAAAATGAGAGTGGTATACGAGTTAGACTCGAAGAAGATATTCCTTGTCAAAGGTGCAGTGGACCGAGTTGCCTTAGTGTTAGGCGTTTCCAGGTACACAATATATAATTACTTAGAACAACAACGGTCAAGAGATAATAATAATTAGACTGTAAAGGTCATTGCTTACGCCTCTTTCTTTTGAGAGAGGCGTTTTTTGGTGACCGACATGGGAGTTTGTAAACACAAGAAAATGCAATTAGAGAGGAATTCGACTCAACTACTTAATTTAATAAGATAAAGTCCTCTTTTTTTATTAAAATTTTTTAATAAAAAAAGAGGACTTTTAAAATTGTTGTAGAATAAATTATTAAAGGTAATAACACGCATTGATTATTTAGATGCTTAATTTACCTTAACAACAATGAGAGGGGAATTATTTATGAATCTTGCTAAATTTCCACGTAGACGGTACACCCAGGGAGAAACCCCATTAGAGTTCTTGCCTAATTTTAGTAAAGCACTCGGTGGGCCTAATATCTATATAAAAAGAGATGACCTGTTGGGTCTTACCGCAGGTGGTAATAAGACCAGAAAACTGGAATTCCTAGTAGCAGACGCTTTAGCCCAAGGTGCGGATACATTAATTACCTGTGGTGCAGTTCAGTCCAATCATTGCCGACTGACATTGGCAGCTGCCGTGAAGGAAGGGCTGAAGTGTAGGCTCGTGTTGGAAGAGAGAGTCAAGGACAGTTACAATCCAGATGCGAGTGGTAATAACTACTTATTCAGATTACTAGGAGTAGAAACAATTAAAGTAGCCACCTTGGGGTCAGATTTGACGGGAATGATGCAGGAAGTTATGGCCGAGTTAGCTGCTGAGGGAAGAAAAGGTTATATCATTCCTGGCGGTGGTTCAAATGTAATAGGCTCGACCGGCTATGTTGCTTGTGCTCAAGAGATATTGCAACAAACCTTCGATATGGGACTAAATCTTGATTATATCGTAAGTACAAGCGGAAGTGGTGGAACCCATAGTGGATTACTAGTGGGACTTTATGGAAGTAATGCTAACATTCCAATTATCGGGGTAAGTGTTAGGGCTGCGAAAGAAGCCCAAGAGAACATGATCTTTGATCTTGCGAAGAGAACTGCAGCTCATGTAGGATTGAATGGAGAAATTCCTCGGGAAGCAGTTAATGTACTTGATGACTATGTGGGTGCTGGTTACTCTGTGCCGACATCTGAAATGGTCGAGGCGGTGCAGCTTCTAGCAAGAACGGAAGGGGTATTACTGGATCCTGTATACACCGGTAAAGCTATGTCTGGACTCATCGGGTTGATCCGAAAAGGCTATTTTAAAAAGGATGATAATGTACTATTTATCCATACTGGTGGATCCCCAGCTCTATATGCCTATATTCCAACTATTCTGGCGGATAATATTTTGCAAAATTAGAGTTAGTCAATCAACTTATAGTAGCTTTATTGGACTAACTCTTAAGTTAAAATAATTGTAATAAATGGAATTATTTATTCAATAAAAAGAAATAACAAGGAGGAGGGGAAAAAATGTCGACACCAGATAAAGATGGCTATTTCGAGTTTGATTCAAGCAAAAAGCTTGATATGTATGGTGGAATTTTAGGCGGTTTAATTCCATTATTTGTGTTGGTTGGTATCTTAGTATGGCTTTCCGTTTTTGAACGTGGTGGAACGCAAGCTTTCTGGGCTGGTGGTTGGCTGGCCATAGTGGCAGGGTTAATGCTAGCCAAAAATAAGTTTGAATATAGTCAATCAGTGCTCCGTGGATTAGGCGATAAAAATGGTATCGTTATAATAACTGCATGGTTGTTTGCAGGAGTTTTTGGTAAATTAATGGTAGCTGGTGGTTTAGTAGAAGGATTACTTTGGTTTGGGACGAAAGCCGGAGCAACAGGATCAGTTTTTACATTAATCGCATTTATTGCCGCTTGCCTATTTGCACTTGGAACAGGTTCAAGCACAGGTACAGTTCTGTCTCTTGTCCCGGTAATGTATCCAGCGGGAGTATTCCTGGGTGCTGATCCAGCTATGTTGGGCGTTGGAATTTTAGCAGGTGCTGCCTTTGGAGATAATTTGGCACCTATATCGGACACAACTATCGTATCGGCTTATACTCAAGAGGCCACCATGAAAGATGTTGTTCGTAGTCGTTTTCCTCTCGCGATGGCTGCTGCTATCATCTCGGGAATAATCCTTTTGATATTCGGTGGCGGCGGTACTGTGGCTAGCTTACCTGAAATAGCTGCAAAAGTTGACCCCCGTGGTCTTGTGATGTTGATTAGTTTGGGAATTGTTGTAGCCCTTGCTTTAAAAGGAAGACATATCATAGAATCTTTGATTTGGGGTAACGTTAGTGCGGCTTTCTTTGGTATATTGATTGGTAAAGTTCAAATTTCTACCCTATTTCATATCCCTGCTAAACGAGGAGAATCAACAGGCCTAATTGAACAGGGGATTTCCGGTGTAACAGGGGCAATAATTTTTGCGCTCCTTGTGCTTGCAATAACTCAGGTACTAATCGAAAGTGGAGTTATGAACCGGATCTTGAAATTTGCTGAGAAAACAATCGCAAAAACGGTGAGACAGGCAGAATTGTCAATAATATTTGTAACTATTTTGGCCTCTATTCCAATTGCAGCAAATGCACCGGCTGAATTGCTTGTAGGACCAACCTTTGTAAAACCTATGGGCAAAAAGTTTAACCTTGCTCCTGCAAGAAGGGCTAATTTAATGGACTGTTCAGTATGTACGATTTTCTTTATCCTGCCTTGGCATATTGCTGTCATCGTCTGGTATGGCGCCATGGCTGCAGCAGCACAAACTTATAACCTTCCATTGCCATCTATTTGGTCAGCCTTACTGAATCCATATAACTGGGCCTTGTTGGCAGTGCTAATATTCTCCGTAATGACGGGATGGAATCGTAAATTTGATCAAGTTGCTGATTCAACTAAGATGAAATCTTAATTTTGTAAGCAGTTCAACTTCTACAAAAATGGTAATTTCTCAGTACCTTTAATATAAGCGAGAAAAAACTTACAAGAAGCATGAAAAGAGCCGTCCGGTGATGAATAGGTAGGCAACTACTTAACAGAAAAGTTAGGTGGTTTGCTATCCTACGCTTAAGAGTAGTAATGAAAAGATCTTGGTTTATCGTTAATGAATAGATTTAGATTGGGGTTAGGGTCATGACGGAAAATAGTAAATGGACAGTGAATACAGGTCTAGCACAAATGTTAAAAGGTGGAGTAATTATGGATGTAACTACTCCTGAGCAGGCTAAGATAGCTGAAGAAGCAGGTGCATGCGCAGTAATGGCACTGGAGAGAGTTCCTTCAGATATTAGGGCGGCTGGAGGAGTAGCCAGAATGGCAGACCCAACAATTATAAAGGGAATTATGGAAGTAGTAAGCATTCCGGTTATGGCTAAAGCCCGCATTGGACATTTTGTAGAAGCACAAATTTTAGAAGCATTGGGTGCTGACTATATTGATGAAAGTGAAGTATTAACCCCAGCGGATGAGGAATACCACATGGATAAACATCGATTTCAAGTGCCTTTTGTTTGTGGTGCTCGTAATTTAGGTGAAGCGCTGCGTCGGATTGGAGAAGGTGCAGCAATGATCCGAACTAAAGGAGAACCAGGAACAGGTAATGTTGTAGAAGCTGTACGTCATATTCGTAAAGTGATGGGTGAAATTCGTCATATTCATAATATGTCAAGAGAGCAACTCATGACAGCAGCTAAAGAAATGGGTGCACCGTACGAACTTGTAAAGAAAGTGGCAGATTTGGGTCATTTACCCGTAGTAAACTTCGCTGCAGGAGGTATAGCTACACCAGCAGACGCGGCTTTAATGATGCAATTAGGGTGTGACGGTATTTTTGTAGGTTCTGGCATATTTAAATCTAAGGATCCAGTGGTGAGAGCAAAAGCCATAGTGGCAGCAACGACACACTATAATGATCCTAAAATACTAGCAGAAATATCTACTGACTTAGGAGATGCAATGCCTGGTATAGAAATTAGTAATATTGCAATAAATGATAGAATGCAGGATCGTGGTTGGTAAGTAAGAGAGTTTTAATGTGGTAACGCAAAAAAACTTCTCGTTCCTATGGGAATGAGGAGTTTTTCTTACTTTGGTTTTATGCACAATGATTCATGAGTAATTTCGACTCTGCTTTCTCAATGCCATGCTTGATAAAGTACTCATCGGACATATCGAACATCTAGGTTCTATATACTCGGTGAAAATGTTCATAATTGAACAGCACTTTAGCCTCTACCACAGCTGTTATTAGGAAAGAAATAATTAACAAAAAGATTATCAAGGGCATTATCGGGCTGCCTGCCAACCTATTCTTTCATGCGATACACCCCGGATACACTTCTGTTCCACCAGACAAAAATGGTGACTATGCATGGCTTATCCATTTTATTCATTCTTTGAAGCCGCAAAAGGGGAAGGGAGCAATTATTCTACCTCATGGTGTTTTATTTCGTGGTAACGCAGAGCGCCGAATGTCACTTTAGATGGGTTTAATGGGGGCGTCGGGACAGAAGTTCACAACAAATCTTATACCCCCCGGAGTTGATATCCCCCACAACCTAAGACAACCCTATCAATGATTTAGGTTATATATCAATGCTCATGGGAGAGGAGCGAATGATTCAATTGTGCTCCCAGAGTTAATTTTTAGTACAGCTCAGCTCAATACTATTTCTCTGTGCATTTTTCTCAGCAATGCCTTATCAAATTCAGGGCTTGATTCGCAGACCCTGATATTAGATGATCCTATCAGCAGCTTTGATGATATTAACACTGTAGCGTTTTCTGATTTACTACGCATCCTATGCGTTCAAAATGACTGGCAAATCATTTTTACAACCCATGATGAGAAGTTATTCCGGTTATTGCAAGTTAAGTTATCACCTAAGTATCACAACTCTTTGTTCATGCAATTTAAAGAAAAGGGACAACTGGTGGATATACATCATTCTTCATTAAAGTAGAAGAGGAAGCTGTTTCGGTGAATATTCTATCAGGTTTATTTGAATCATAGCTCAAAGATAATTAACACCAGTCCTTGCAATTTATCTATCAATGGTATAAAATCGCAATAGAACATACGTTCCAAAAAGAAGGCCCTGACTACATCTATTGTAATGCCTAAAGTGATAGAGTGGAGGTAGGAGAATGGCTGGAAAGTTTGAATGGCACAAGTTTTCAGAGGTAGACCTGGATGACTGCTTTTTTGGTTCTCTCAAGGCCGATTACGAGGAATTTCCGGACTGGTTTAAAAGAAAGAGCGATGCTGGGGAGAGTACGCTCGTTTTTCATGATGAACAATGTGTGGGTGCTTTTATTTATTTGAAACGGGAAAATGAAGCTATTACGCTTTCGGATTCAACAATTCGTCCCGCTATACCACGTGTTAAAATTGGTACATTACGTTTGGCTGAACCGCTATCGGGGTATGCGGCTTGGAGAGGGAGCCTTAGGGGTTTCTCTCTGGAAATGGCGTGAAGATAGGGCTGAGGAAATCTATGTTACAGTTTTTAAAAATCATTCCGAACTAATCAACCTTTTTGAAAGATTTGGTTTTAAATGTATAGGAACAAACCGGCGTGGTGAGTGTATATATTTAAAAAGTCGTAGTAAAATTGATTACAGCGACCCTTATAAATCTTTTCCGTTTATTCGTTCAGATTTTAGCAAGGCAGGATTAATTCCGATTTATGAGAGATACCATGATCGACTTTTTCCGTATTCTGAGCTAAAAATCAAGAAACGTGAAATTGAAGAAGAAACAGCTGGCAATGGGGTTACGAAGGTTTACATAGCTTCTCCTTTTACAGCGATGCATTATGAAATTGGTGAACCGGTTTATATTTAACGGATATATGAAGGCGATACGGGGAAAACCTATAAGTCAGCAGTTACATCTTATTGCACAATAACCAAGATGGAAGTAATCAAAAGCAATGGCAAAGCCGCTATAAGTCTTATTGACTTCATAAAAAATGCCGGGAATAAAACGGTTTTTTCTCCAGAGGAATTAACGGTTACATATGAGAACCAGAATAATATTGTAATGATGGAATTAGTATATAATGGTTATTTTGGCAAAGGACATAATGTTATTCATAAGGATTTAAATGATCAAGGCTTGTTTACTTCTCATTCTTATCAATTAGATTTCAATAAGGATCAATTCATAAAAATACTGGAGATGGGTGACATAGATGTGCAAAATGTTATTATCGGTTAATCCGGAGCATGTCGAAAACATATTCAATGGCAGTAAACAGTTTGAGTTCCGGAAAATCAAGTGTAAGTCCGATGTGGATAAGATTGTCATTTATTCCACCTCGCCGGTCATGCGTGTAGTCGGCGACGTGGAAGTACTTGGGGTAATCGAAGATACCCCTGATAAGGTTTGGGACATAACTGCCGAATTTTCAGGCATTACCAAAAGGTTTTATGATCAATATTTTGAGCATAAAGAAAAAGCTATAGCTTACAAGTTAGGTAAGGTAAATAGATACCTGGAACCCCTAAAACTTTCGGATTTTGGGATCAGCTTTGCACCGCAGTCGTTTGTATATATTTGAAGGATAGCACAAAATATTCGATAATTGTTAGAATTGCCTAATTTAGTGAAGGAGCCTAGCCCCATGAAATTCCTACACATTGCCGACCTGCACATCGGCAAGCGCGTTAACGAATTCAGCATGCTGGAAGATCAAAAATATATATTACAGGATATCTTACGTCTGGTGGATGAAGTTAAGCCTACTGGTATTCTGATAGCCGGAGATGTCTACGATAAGAGCGTGCCGGCAGGGGAAGCGGTGGAAGTCCTTGATGATTTTCTGACAGAGCTTGTAGCCCGTCAAGTGCAAATATTCATCGTCAGCGGTAACCATGATTCTCCCGAACGCAATAGCGGCCAGACTCCAGAACAACGATACGATTGCCCAGAATATTACAAAAGCCGACACGGAAACGCGCCGCTTGGAAAAAGAGTATCTGGTGATTATGAATTTATCCAAAACGGCCAATGGAGAACTTGCCGGCCAACAAAAATTGGCCTTTGAACAATTCGTCCAGGCTTCCTACTTTAACCAAATTATCGCGGAAGCCAACAAAAGGCTGGCGATCATGACCAATTCGCGCTATGAACTCCTGCGTAAGGAGAATGCCACGGACAACCGATCGCAGTCAGGTCTTGATCTGGATGTCCTGGACAATTACACCGGGAAAGTCCGCACTGTTAAATCCCTGTCAGGCGGAGAGTCATTTAAGGCATCCCTCGCTCTGGCTTTAGGACTATCCGATGTCATCCAGAGCTATGCCGGGGGCGTGGAAATCGATACTATGTTTATCGATGAGGGTTTTAGTGCTCTGGATGCGAATCACTGGAACAGGCCATCGTAACACTTCATGGATTAACGGCCGAAAACAGGCTTGTCGGTATTATTTCCCACGTCAGTGAGCTGAAAGATCGGATCGATAAAAAGATTCTAATCCAAAAAGATATTGCCGGAAGTACCATTAAATTAGTTAAGTGATATTAAATTCCGATATTTGCCTGACCACATATTCTGTGAATAAAGTAAGAGATTTGAGTTCGCAGAGTTTGGGAATTCCCAAAAACTCTTTATGTTTGATAATTTGAAAAGAATTACAGTCAACTATTGGCACATAGTACTATATATGATACTATAATATTGTGGGAGGGTGATACTTAGTGGCGGGTGTGGAAAAGATAATCGAGAAAATGAAGCGGCAACCGAATGGTATTCGAATGTCGGAAGCCGACAAAGTTCTGACCGCCTGCGGATATCGATTGGACCGTCAAAAGGGCTCCCACAGGCACTATATTAACGCGAGCGGCGATGTTATTACGATAAAAGACGAAAACCCGTTAAAGGCAGTCTATGTCAAAGATATTTTAAGCCGGATATCTTGAAGGAGGCATGCAGAATGAACGTTCAGGAATATATGAAACTTCCGTACAATTATGTGATAAAGCCGGTTACGGATGAAAGCGGTTCCTATTTTTACGCCTCGGTGCTGGAGTTTGACGGCTGCCAAAGCACCGGGGATACTTTTCAGGAAGCCTATGGCAACCTGATGGAAGCCATGGAAGGCTGGATTGAAACAAAATTGGCAAATGGTTTTCCGGTTCCTGCTCCGTTGGACAGCGATAAGTTCAGCGGTAAATTTGTGATCAGGCTGCCTAAATCCCTTCACGCCCGTCTAGCTATGGAAGCTGAAAAAGAAGGCGTATCCCTGAATCAGTATACTCTTTATAAGTTAAGCAATTAACGTGTAACCAAAAACTCTTTTAGCCCCCGGCCCTGCCTGTCCCGGATGCGAATGCCCATTCGAATCCGGGACAGGCCTTTATAGAAGGTTTATCACACTCCTGAGCCTGACCACATATTCTGTGAATAAAGCAACAGAAAGGACAGGCACTATTATGAATGATTTGATCAAGGATCGCACGCCGCCCGTCATTGCGGCTGAAATTAATACGATCAGACACCAGACCGGCAAAATCCTCCTTGCCGGGGCCGTTGAGATCGCACGCCGCCTGAAGGAGGCCAAGGACCTGCTTCCCTATGGGGAATGGGGCAAGTGGCTGGAGGAGTCGTTCAGCTATTCCCAGAAAACGGCCGAGAAACTGATGCGCATCTTCGATGCCTACGGGACCCAACAGCCCACATCCCCGACGCCGGCGCCCAGGCGCAAGGGCTACCGAATTTGAATTATACCCAGGCTTTTATCCTCTTAGGAGTCCCGGAGGAAGAACAGGCGCAGTTCAGGGCGGAGATTGATGGTGATTAAAGAAGTAAAAACAACAAGCCACCCTTCACAGGCGGTGGCTTGTAATAGTTTTGTGGCAATTAAATGGCAAATTATGATCGGGGCTATGTTGAACCAATCCGGTCGTTTATACGCGCCTACGGGCACTGACTAGGAGTACCGAAACCCAGCTGCCAATCGGGGTGAACAAAAGTATTGACAAGTAAGGTCTATAAAAATAGACTGATAGCAAATTCAGTCTATCTTTATAGACCCAGCGGGAGATGTTATGAAATGGAACAGCTTAAACTGTGTGAAAGTGAATACCGCTTGGCGACCATCGTATGGGAGAACGAACCTCTTGGCTCTGGCGAGCTTGTGACTCTTTGTGAACAACAGCTGGGCTGGAAAAAGTCCACTACCTATACCGTTTTGAAAAAGCTTTGTGAACGAGGGGTTGTAAACAATGAAAATGCCAAGGTGACTGCACTTGTTAAGCAAGAACAGGTGCAGAGGTTTGAAAGCAAGCAGTTTATTAATCGCACCTTTGGGGGCTCTTTACCACAATTTATTACAGCCTTTATGAATGATAAGAAGTTAAGTAAGCAGGAGGCTGACGACCTTAAAAAGCTGATAGACAGCTACAAGGAGGAGTAGGGATGGAACAAGTTCTAGTTGATTCATTTCTAACTGTTTTAAATATGAGTATCACTGCAAGCTATGTGATTTTATTTGTCTTGCTTGCTCGGTTACTACTAAAAAAAGCCCCCAAGATTTTTTCCTACAGCCTCTGGGCAGTGGTGTTATTCCGTCTGATTTGCCCAGTTTCCTTTTCCTCCACTCTGAGCTTTTTAGGCTTTTTAAAGACAAATAATATGGAACATATTCCTGCTGATATTGCCATGATGACACAGCTAAAAGTCAACGTTGGATTATATAATGTTAACCAAGTTATCAATAGCTCACTGCCTGCTGCAAATCCAGCTGCGAGTGCAAATCCCATACAGATCATCCTATTCATTATTTCTGTACTCTGGGTGTTAGGTATTCTTTCTCTGCTGGTTTACAGTGTGGTGTCGTATCTCTTGCTAAAAAGAAAGGTCGGAACGGCTATTCGTATAAAAGACAATATCTATGAGTGCGAAGGGATCCAGTTCCCGTTTGTACTGGGAATCATCAAGCCACGAATATATTTGCCCTTGGGTTTTAGCGAAGCCGAGAGAGGTTATATCTTAAAGCACGAGGAGATTCATATTAGACGTTTTGATTATTTAATGAAACCCTTGGCCTTTCTGGTGCTGTGCATCCACTGGTTCAACCCTCTTGTCTGGCTTAGCTTTATCTTAATGACCAAAGATATGGAGATGTCGTGTGATGAACGTGTTATAAAGGAACTTGGCACAAACCTTAAAAAGGATTATAGCAGCTCGCTGCTATCAGTTGCTGCGAAGAGGAACATAATTGGTGGAAGTCTCCTGGCCTTTGGGGAGAGCAATACTAAAAGTCGGATCAAAAATGTGCTGAACTACAAGCGACCAGTCTTTGGGGTAGTACTCTTGGCTGGGGTCGTGATTTTAGTGATCTCGGTTGGACTGATGGCTAATCCCAAAAGCGCTGATCCTGATTTATCGTATTTAAACGTACATAATACTGCTTCATTAGCCGCGGTAGAGCAGGAAGGCCTTATGATTCGAGCACATGGTCGCGGCGCTTCCATTATTTCTGGAGAGGAGTTTGGTAAATGGCTTAATGGAGTGTCTAATGACTGGAAAGAAAAAAGTGTCGCTTCTCCTTTTGAACTTACCCCAACCATAACTATCTATATCAACCACGGTGTTGGTCATCAAGTGCGTTTTTACGAATCAGAGCCCGAACTTGCCATGATTTTATATGACGGTAATTATCAATATTATTCGATTCATAAAGAGGATTATCAGGAAATATATAGCTTATGGGCTATACGCAGTTACGGGTTACCAGAAGCTGTTGTTCAGGCAATCGCAGACGGAAAAAGGACGACGAAACAAAGCGTACAAGATATTCCGGTTGGAGTCGATTACAAGGTGTTAAAGTTTGGCAAGATAGGATATTACATCTATGAAGAAAACGGAAGCTATTATTGTGAGCTGCCTTATCAGTTTATCAATGAACTTTCCGAAGAGGTTTATAAAGGTGCTCTAGAGTTTGCTGAAATACCTAACCAAGAGAAGAACTCTGAAAAATCTTCAGAAATTGGGAGTCTTGTAGAAGACCGTTTAACTGTGATTATGTCTTCCCCACTACACAAGGGATGGTTCAGAGTTTGGACCTTCTATTAAAGACTTTTGTGTGATGCCGGTATCCGGCATAAAAATTAACGGGCTTTCTGATAAAATCCTTACGCACTATAGTGACTATCAAAGACCCCATGAAGGTCTTGAAAACCCTGATCTTCGCCAATTAAAAATCGGTATTTTGTATTGATCGAAATATTTTGGAGGATCATTCGGAGGGACACTTGTAGTAGATACTAATATGAAAAGGTCTTCGCCTTCTTGAATCATAATTATGGCGGGTCTTCTCTTGGATTCCTCTGGTGTATCGTCGAACCCAACATCAAAATAAAAAACATCGCCTAAACTAAACCAATGTATTTGAAACCTCTTATTCTCCCTCGTTTACAATATACCTGTGGTCTTTATTCTTTCTATCGAACAGAAATTTCCCATCTTTAATTGTCACTGGGCGAACAGAGATTTCCTTTAGTTTTTGTGATGACAGTGATGTTTTTCTATATCCCTGGTCTTTTACAGCACCGTTCATGTTCTCGTCCTCCTCGTTTGACAACGTCTCTTCCTCTTCGTCCATATCATATCACCTTCCAAATACTGTTTCAACACTATATGGCTAGTTTTGCCAACTTAGAAGGGGATAGTCATATGGTTGTAGAATAATGTAAATTATTAGCATAAGCATCTAATTTTCGTGCATATTTTTCTCATAAACAAGACACTTCGGGTATGTCCTCACCGGAAAAAGCGGCATCCACCGCCACGGCGCGTAAATACCGGCAGTATGTGCTTGGCTTATATAGCCCGACGACAGTTATTGTTCGCGAGATAGAAAAACTGCGTATAAGAATGAGATGGATAATCGGTCCGTAAAGACAAATATAACGTTACCGGCTTGGTTAAAGGAGCTTGCTGAAAAACAAGGAGTGAACTTTTCACAGATTACCCAGGCAGCCATTAAGGAGTACCTTGGAGTGGATAGACCTTAAAATTAAATGCTTGCCCAAAAGGAAGGGGCTGTCTTACTGCGACAGCCCCTTCCTTTTGGGGAACTTGACTCGGCAATTACATCAGCCCTTTTACCCACTTGGCCACTACAAACCCAGGATTTCCTTCTCTTTTCTCCTCGAGAGAAAGGGCCTCAGCTGTTGTTTGAAGATTCGGTGGGAAGAAAAGACATTCTCCAATTTCGACAGGTACACCGATTTGCCAGGAACCTATTTCCGCTTTGGTATAAAGAGCAGCACGGGCGAAGACAGAAGTGGGGTTGTTACGAGCTGCCTCCGCATAGTATTCACTCCAGGCACTCATGCCGGCGATGAGTCCGATCATCAAACAGCCCCCGGGCTTTAAAAAATTAAAAAGTTTTTGCAAGACGTTTTCCGGTTCAGGTACGAATTCAAAGGCGGTCATGGAAAAAATCCCATCATAGGTTTCCAGTTGATCCAGAATTTATGTAATATCAGCATGCCACCAGTGAACAGGCTTAACTTTAGAGGTGTTTTCCTCAATGGCCGCTAGTTTCTTTTGGGCCAGAGCCATCATTTCACCGGAAATATCCACAGCAGTGACCTCATATCCCTCTTGCACAAGCCAGCTGGTATATTGTCCGGTACCACAGCCGATCTCAAGAACCTTGGGACCCGGTGCCTTAAACATGGACTGGGCCAGGTGACGTTCAACTTGATCAGAGACTGATCCAAGCTCTGTATCATACCAGGAATCATAATGTGCAGCAACGTGGTCAAAAAGTGCTTCCTTCATTCGCAATCACCCTCGTGTTCCTATTTCCTATTTTTTATGTGTAACTTTCTGCTTTTTGCTTTTTAATTCCTTCTTCACTTTTCCTTAAAGTTCGATAATATAGGCAAGAATTTGCTTAAAGCAGGTTATCAGGTCACCGTCGGCAACAATAACCAAGACGAAAAAGCAGTTATGCTTAAAAAGTTGGAATGAATTAAAGAAGCTTGCAGACCCAGTAATGACAGTATGGTTAGAATGTAAGGTTGAATTGAAAAAGATAACTGGGACAAGGACCACGTACGAAAAGGTCAAGGCGTACAATGCAGTGACGTCTACGCGCCCTAATTGTCTTTACGGTATTTATTAAGAATAAATTCTTTGAATTCTTCAAGGGATTTTCTCGCTTCTTCTGGCAGGTCCTCCATTGGGTCGTCTGAACGGTGGGCGGCTAAAGTACTGTAACCTTGTTGGCTTTCAAGTAAATAAGGTCTTGGGTCAGTGATCCGTCCGAGAAGAAAGTCAACAGAACAACTCAGGCTTTCTGCCAAAACTTTCAAAGTAGAGGGGTCGGGATATTTTTCGCCTGTTTCAAATTGTGATACGTCGGTTGGAGATATGTTAAGATTTTCGGCTAATTGTTTTAGTGAGATACCATTTAGTTCACGTATCATCTTTAGCCTGCTTGGAAAATTACAGTCTTCAATTACAGAATGTTCTGTCCGTCCTAATAAGAAATCAGTAGAGACTTTAAAATAATCCGCAATTCTTTGTAGAGTATCATAATCAGGTTTACGCCTATCTACTTCATACTGTGCATACGTACTTCGGGACATACAAAGTATTTTTGCTAGTTCCTCTTGTGTGAGTGCGAGCTTATTTCTTAGATATAGTAGCCTTTTTCCTAACATTACAAACATACCTCCTCTCCTATCTAGTATAGTCGCAATAAGCGACATTTAAAATAAGTGTCGCGAATCTCAACAAAAGCATTGACAGTCGCGAATTGCGACTGTATTATTAAGATAAATTTAAGTCGCGTTACGCAACGGAATAAAGGGGGGGAATTGTGGCTGAATTTGGCAAGACGAGGCTGTGGCTAATAAAATATCGGGGGGATTTAACACAGCAACAAGTTGCAAATAAAGCAGGAATAAGTAGATCATATTATGCAGAAATAGAGTCAGGCAACAAAAACCCTGGTGTTAAAACTGCTAAAAGACTTAGCAACGTTTTAATGTTTGATTGGACTATTTTTTATAAATCATGAGAATTATGTATCAAAGTGAAGGTTCTCATAGTATTAAACTAAAACCTCATCTAAATAACCGGGTATAGGATGAACTGGGGTTAATGATGAAGAACGTAAAAAAATATTGGAGGAGGGCTGTCATAAGCTCTACCCCTATTTGTTTATTCTTCTTTCAACCATAAGACATAATATAGAGTCCTCGGTATTGCCGGGGACTTGATTTTTTTGGGCGCACTAATCCCCAAATAAAAATTAGCGGAGGATAGTATGTCTGAGATCAACGAATTAATAAAGCGAATTGAAGAATTACGCCTGAACGTGATTAAGACAAAAGAGGGAAGAGCTTATACGGATCCGGTAGTTGTAGCTGCAAGTCAAGAGTTGGATGATGTTTTAGACAGGTATCAAGAGATGCTAATGAATAAAGCGGAGAAGGGTTAGGGTATCATCTTTTTTGAAAAGCATCGAACCGTGAAGTAACGGCAGGAAATATAAGTCTTGTCATTAGGATTTTCCAACACATGCTTAATAATAGCAGATGAACTACATCTGAACAGACACTGGGTAAGAGAAAATTTACAACTAGAAATAGGTTCAACAGTCTAAACTCTGTTAAAACCTATTTCTAGTTTATGAGAAACAAAAGAGGAGCTCTCTTTCCGAGAAGGAGTTCTCTACCTAGCTGAGAATCACTATGGTTCAGCACCGATCAGCATTGTTTGAAAGATGAAGGAGCCGTTGCCGGGGTTTGTGATGAAGAAGACGGTAAAGGTTTGATTTTTACCTTTACGCATAGGGAATGTTATTTTGGTGAATATTAACTGGCATGTCAAAGACAAAAAAGGTAATATTAGGGTAGTTATAACTTCGTTAAAGGTCTGGGGATTGTTCTTTGATTCTGTTGATAAGAGGAGGAAAGACATGAATTGGAACTATGAAAATGGACGTATTTATAGTACCGATGAAAAAGGTGAATTGATGTGTGAGGCTACTTTCATTCGTAAAGAAAATGGCGAGATGGATATAGATCATACCTATGTTAATCCTGTTTTGAGAGGTAAGGGTGTAGCTGCGAAGATGATGGAAGTTGTGGCTGAGTATTTTAGGAAAGAACAGTTAAAAACTACGGCCACGTGTTCATATGCTAATATTTGGTTAAAGCGGCATGAGAAACAGTATCAGGATATCCTTTCCAAGGATACGAGTGATCAAGCTGTGGCATGCAAGATTGACGGAAAATATTAACGACAAGAAACAGCTACACTAGCCCCTATTCATCAGTTAGCCCAAATGACTCTGGGAAAGAGCAAAATATCTAATGAATAGTATGGGAAGTTAAGGGCAAAAATGGAATTATTGACGAGTGTAAAATGAAAAGTTGGTGTTGGTGAGACTAAAAGAGGCTAACCTCGAAAGGAGGTGTTGCCGACTATGGTTTCCACTGCCGCGAATGCCAAGTTGCGCCACAACGAATATTATGGGCAACAAAGTACCTTGGATGAACTGTATGAAAGAAGTCTCAAACGTGCAAAGTTTAATATCCGTCAGATGGGTAGAAATTTTAAAAGACACTGAATATCCCTGTTTTCTGCACGAAGCGAACATGTGGGGTACTTGCTGAGGGATTAGAGGTAAATAATTTCCATTGCCATCGTATCATTCTGAGTAAAGTGTTTAGCCCGGCAAAACTGACGTAGCTCTAGAATGCTGCTTTATAGAGGCCCATAATATCTTCTACCCAGCCTTGTCTTGGATTATAGCTATAATGAGGATTCTGACATTGATATAGCAATTAAAGGATGTTCACCCGATAAATATTTTTCTTTGTTAGGGCAATTATTAACTACATTAAGTCGTCCCGTTGATTTGATCAACTTGGATCCTAGGCTCAATCTTACATTCCTTCTATAATGGAATAGAGAACATTTTTAAAATAATTGGGAAAAATATAGATGGCAAGTTCCCTAGCGGTAATCACTGGCATAGTGAACTTATTAAGCAAATGGCACATGCAACTAACGATCGATATCCAGTAATAAAGGTAAGCAAAGAGGATAGGTAAAAGAGCCGTTTGTAAAAAATTTAGCTCTCGGTACAGTGCCGAGAGCTTTTGTTCGGGTTTCGCCAAGAGATTGGTCCCTTTTCTATGAAAAGATGCAATTCAATTGAGCAAGTTTCACTCATTATATGGTTTCAGAAACAAATTCCATGATTCTTTCATAGGAACGTTTAGTATCCTCGTATCCTTGGTGAAGCAGTCTACGAAGTTTTTTTGGATCTTTTTCTAAGCGACCAACCTCTAATTCTATTGAAGGTCTAATAACAACGACCTTGTCTTCGCTTTCAAGCTGTTCAATATAATCCAATGTTTCATTGTAATTCTTATAACGGTTTAGCATGGTTTCAATTAAGTGGGGGTACTTTCTATAGTTCAGTTTAAGTAGAGCGTTGAATTTACCGGGACGCTTTCGATAGCCTTTGTTCCTGGTTAATACAATTATATTCTTGGTATTGCCGTCTTTAATGGATTTTTTAATCGGTATGGCATCGGAAATTCCACCATCTAATAGTTCATAACCCTTATAGTTCACGATCGGCGATAACATGGGCAGAGAAGCCGACGCCCTTAAAGCTTGGAATTGCACTCCTAAATCGTCTTTATGTAGATACAACGGTTCACCAGATTGACAATCCGTTGTTCCGACCAAAAAAATACCAGGGGATTCATAAAAGGTCTTAAAGTCAAACATAACATGTTTATTGGGAATCTCATCAAAAATGAAATCCATACCAAAGTATGATTTGCCCAAGATCAAATTTCTTATACTCATGTAACGCCTGTCCTTTATGAACCCAATAATGACCTTTTCATTTCTTCCCTGTTGTCTCGAAATATATGAAGCTGCATTGCATGCTCCGGCGGATACTCCTATCACATAATTGAAATATAAATCGTTTTCCATAAAATACTCTAAGACACCACAGGTATAGAGTCCCCTCATGCCGCCGCCTTCAAGCACGAGCCCTACATTTTTCATATGAACACCCCACTATTTTATGCCCCTCTAAGAGGCTGGAGAAACATATAACCTTACATAAATAAGGTTATATTTACTGCATCTAAAGTGACTTGTCAAAATGAAGCCGTTTTAAGTATTTTATACTCTGAGAGGGTTAATGTAAATTTCTTAGCAAGGAGCTATTAAGAGCGATAGAGTGTGATGAAAGCACACTGCAAGTAATTGGGTGACACATCTCCAGCCAATAGCTGAGATGTATTCGCGCTTTTTTGGTACTTGTTGAAAGGCCTATTATTTGCTCTGTATAACAGGAGATGACGATTATATGGCGAATTTTATACTAATATCGAGAAATATTGAAGATTCATTATGAGCAAAAGGAATGATCATCTTGCAACCAAACCTGAATCTTTCTGCACATAAGACAATTATCGTAGCTCTGCTGGGATTTGTTCTCTTAACAGGTTTTACTGCGCCAATCTTGTATAACCAATACGAAACACAGAAACAAATCCGTGCGCAGACAGAACTGTATGCTCAGCAGTTACAGGAGCAAAAGCGCCAGCAAGCCATTATAAATCAGCAAATTGAAGATGCGGCCCGTGCGATCCAGGATGAGGCTGAACGGGAAAGTTATCTTAAGGGGAATACAGCCTATGCTGATAAGGATTATTTACAGGCTATAGAATTCTATAAAAAAATAACCTCAAAAAATGAAGATTATCAGACAGCCCAGGATCAGATCAAGAAATCGACAACAGAAATGCACCCCCATTATCTGGGCAAAGCAGGGGTCTTAAGCAAACAGGGTAATAATCAGGAAGCGATAAGACTCCTGACCAGTATATCAGCCTATTACCCGGATGATGCACAAATAAAAAGCGATCTACTGAAGTATCAGCAAGCTCAGGAAGCGGAGAAAAGTTTGGTTACTTATAATGGACCGATTGAGCATATTTTTTTCCATCCGCTCTTGGCTTATCCGTATCTGACCTTTGATGGAGATGCAGATTCCAATGGATTTAATCAGTATTTTGTGACGGTAAGTGAATTTAAAAAGATTCTCAACCAAATCTATGCCAACAATTATAGTTTGATTAATGAAAATGCTTTGTATGAAGAGAAAGTAAAGGACGGGAAAACGGTCTTGGTGCCCAAAGAGCTAAAGCTTCCTCCCAACAAGAAACCGCTCATCCTGTCAGTTGATGATGTTAATTATCCGGATTACAAATCAACGAATGGGACGATCAGCAAACTCATTCTCGATTCTGATGGCAATGTGGCGACATATTCCGTATCTCCGAGCGGAGAGAACGTCATCTCCCATGATAACGAGATTATCCCGATTATCGATGCCTTTGTCGCTGAGCATCCCGACTTTTCCTTCCAGGGAGCCAAAGGAATTCTAGCCTTGACCGGTTATTACGGGATTTTAGGTTATAATACCAATAAAATGGATTCCCCTTCCTATCCGGAAGAACGGCAGACTGCCCTAACGATTATAGAACGACTTAAAGAAACCGGCTGGACGTTTGCCTCGCACGGTTACAGCCATCTGGATGCCCGGGCGGAGTCTTATGAAAGTCTAGAGAAAGACACATTACGTTGGAAAAAAGAAGTGGGATCGCTTATCGGCTCAACCAATATCTATGTTTATCCTTTTGGTAGTTCGGTGTTGCCTGGGAATCCCAAATTCCAGTTCCTGCTCGATCAAGGGTTCAATTTTCTCTATTCGGTGGGACCCACTCCCTATCTGAAAGCTACTACCGACTATGTGATGATGGACAGGAGGCATATTGACGGGATCGCACTTTATAACCAGGCAGCAATTCTGAAGAATCTTTTTGATGCCAAGTCTGTCATAGACCCAGTTCGGCCTCCGTTAAAGGCTGGGTCTTAGTACAAACTCCAACCTGTAGTGTTTTCATGGTTTATAGTTGCATAAGAATTGAACTAAGGAGGAGCGTCCATCGATCTGGCTATTAAACATAAAATGGATGCTAAGATTCGCTCTCATCATATGAGTTTTGAATTTAGGATTCCAGATGCACCTAGAGCCGATGAGATCGTCATTGCTTGCGCTGTTGCATTATCGGGACGCGCTCATCCACGCATTGGTTCCTTGCATGATGAACTGGCTACTCAGGGGGAAACGGCAGAGTGAAATTGGATTCCGCTATTCTGCGTGAAACTCTTCACCGTGTAGAATACAGGCCTTAGCTCAGAAATCTTGAGTTAAGGCCTGTTATAATTCCCATCATAAGAAAGAATCAGATTTTTTGACGCAAAATTTATTTAAAAATAATTTCATTGTCAGAGAATGGATTCTTGCGGATAGCCAAAGAATAGAGGTAAGGATATTCCTTCTTAACATGAATCATATACTCAACCCATTCTTTAATGACAAGTTGATACGCTCGTTTTATATCTAAAGAAAGATGATTCATGTCGTTTGCCGGAAGCTCGGTAAAGCTGTTTCTGTTTTCGAGTTCATCCAACACATGATAAACGGACCATAGCATATCTGTGAAATTATCATGTTCCATGAGATTCGGATTTTCAAACATCCGCAAAATATTAGGTTTTGTAGTTATAAGGAAATTTTTTAGATTCAATAAATCCCCGGCCCGGCTATCTATTGCATAATCAAAGTCACACACGAGATTAAGTATTCTTTCCTTTTCATGATGAATTAAGTCTTGTTCAAAACTAAATTCCTCTTTGAGTATCTCATAGTTCGTATTAAAACGTGAAAAGTTTTGAATTAACTGGGATCCAACATCTGAATAAAAAGCGCTGATCACAACCTGCATCTTTCTAAATTTTTCTTGTTGTTCTCGTCTGTTTAAGTACTTTTCTAAAATAAAGGAAATCAAGACAACTTCCACGGGAAGAAAAGCCATATCCTGAGCCATTAGAAAAAACGTTTCATGAGGATTACGAAAAAGTAATATCTGCAGCAAATAAACGATAGCAGAGCTAATCAATAAGGCAATACCAATTGTCTGGTTGCTTTTATAATCTTTAATATTTGCCCACCGCCTTCCGTATTTCGGATCTTCTGTTAATTATACCATTTATTACGCAAACTATGTTAATCCTATCCGGGGCTGTCCTATTTTGTTGGGCTGGCGCTTCTACTGCTCGGCACTGACCCTGGTTCCTCGGGAGACGAGGGAACAGGTACCTTGTTCCTGAACTAACTATGGAGGAAAATAAATGCAAATATGCTGTACAAAAAAACTAAAGGATGAGATGGGGATAGTGCCTGAAAGTGGAACTGAAGTTCACGATCTTTTTTGTTGGAGCGTGCATCTAATCACTGTGAATCGTAGAAAGACAGTTGTCGCAGTAAACGACAGCAATCGAAAGGTTAGAAAACATTTTGCGTAGATAATGATTTTTCAATATAGGTAAGCCTTTAATTTTCTCGGTCCTACCAGTATTTCTCTGCCTATGAACAAGGTGCCGTCAATCTTTGTTTTAACGTCCCATTTGACGAGTGTAATATTACCATCTGTAATTTCAATTCCCGTAATACAACGAGGATGGACACTACTCCCGTCATTAAAGTATGGAGGTTCACCTACTTGAGGAAACCTAGGTCTATGAGTATGACCAGCAATAAGCATATGCTTTTCCCGTGTTACCCACTCAATAAGTTGTTTTTCTACCGCATCTTTTTTATCATAATTCTTGGCTGTACTGGTAGGGTCATTGACGCCAAATGACTCAAGAGGTCGCCATAAATACCGAACTAGAAATCTACTTAACTTCCACATTTCATAATCTATGAAACTTACTTGATGCCCGTGGATCAAGAGGATTTTTTGGTTGGTCAGCTTATGCTTTAAAACTAGCCCCTCATGCACCTTTATATTCTCGAATAAAGGGATATACTTTTTCTCCTGTTCATCAAAGTACTGGTACATGTTGTTTTTCACGAATTCATGGTCTCTCTTTACCATATCATGGTTTCCAAAAATTGAATAAAGTCTACCTTCCTTGAAAAATTTTGAAAGAAGCCAAAAAGCATGACTATGCACGTATCTTACTTCGGAAAGTTTTTTATTTTTCCAAAGTTCATCGCCATCACCAATCTCTATATAAGTGTAATCTTCATTATAGTAATGGGTTAACGCAGCAAAATATAGATTTTGATTCTTTGAAAAATCATCTGCCCAGCCTCCATCACCTCGATGGACGTCACTCATTAGAATAATTCTGGAGGAGTCGTCAAAGGGGATTTCTTCTGCTGATTGAAAAACTTTAGAAATACGTTTAAGATTATTCATTTTAACCCTCCTCTAAAATTGAAAAGCGGAAGATCTATTAACTCAATATATTTGATTTATAGAAGAAGGGTGAGTTCCAAACGGGCAAATAAAAAACAACCACTTATGGTTGTTTTGACTAACAAGAGCCAGTGTTTGTCCGCTAGGGCAGGCCTCGCTCTTGTTAGTGTGTAATCGAACTTTGCTTATATATGGATTTGCATTATAATTTATATGATTATCTATGTAAAAATGTAAGCTGATAACTATGATTATTGCCCCTGTAGCTTTTGGGTACATAGTTTATAAACAAGTTGAAGGAACGACGGCTTTTTAGATTTTCTTTCCACTAATTCATTTTGCCAGATCATACTGTTAGACCAAGAAATATATAGACGGACGCCCATAAACCACTAAGCTCAACATAATTCATCAAATGCAGGAAATACTGGTATGGTAAATATATTAGGAAGGCGTTTTATTTGAGCCATAAAGATGAAGCCACAAGAGAAGCTTTAGCCAGTGAATTAGCACAACTTAAAGATAAGTATTCAAGGTTGGAACGCGCTTATAATGCAGTAAAAGACGATGCGGCTGAAAATAATGGGAAAAGTCGTTAATCGATTCCATTAAAATACTAAAAGGAGAGCAGATAGCTCTCCTTTTGGTATTTTAATTAACAAGCAAATTCAAGGAATAATGGTGAGTATTCAGTTTAGATATTCCAGAGGTTAAAGATAAAGTACAACGTTTAGAGTGTGGTTGTTAACCAATTCGTACTCTTGTGCTCTTTAACAAGGGTCTATTAAGAATTTAGTAAAAAATTACCATATGCCTTTTTTATATGCATTTGGCATGATATAATGGGACAAGGGGGTAATGTCTATGCGAAAGGTGCCCGTAGAGCTACAATCTTGGAAAGAGTTTTTTCAGACCCGATTTGAGATAGCTGCTGTTTATTTATTTGGATCACTTGGGACCGAGTTTGAACGGCCGCAGAGTGATATCGATTTGGGAGTAGTTTTTACTCGCCCAGTTACACTATCGGAAGAATTGGAGCTAGATGGAGACTTAAGTCTTCATATTGGTCATGATCGAATAGATTTGGTAAATCTGAATCGTGCTCCTATTGCTTTACAGTTTCGCGCACTCCAGGAAGGCATACTTGTCTACGAAGGAGACTATGTTAATCATAGCGATTTTATTGAATGTGTAATAAAGACCTATCCGGACTATGCTGTTAAGTATGCTATATTCGCTCGAGATTACGAGCTGGCTCTTAAGGAGGAATACAGTCATGGTGGATAAGGATATTATACAGCGAAAACTTTCTTTCATAGATTTAAAGTTGCGTAATTTAGAGACGTTAAAGCTTATGGAAAGTCATGACTTTTTAGCTAGTTTTCAGACAGTTGACGCGGCGAAGTATAATCTCCAAGTTTGTATTGAAGCCTTAATAGATGTCGCTAATCATGTAGTGGCAAGAGAGCGCTGGGGAATCCCTAGTACATCTGTAGAAGCAGTCAAGCTATTAACAAAGCATGGGGTATTGGGTAAGGATAAGGAACTCTCGCTTGTGCAAATGGTGAAGTTCCGTAATCGAATTGTGCACCTTTACCAAGAGGTTGAGGACTCTGAGATCTATCGGATTTTACAGGAAGACCTTGATGATATTAAAGATTTTATACAGGCTGTAATGAGCAAATTTTTTTAACCCAGCGCAGAGGATGTTATTAGAGGATTTTGTTGAATGTGAAGGACACCCTGGGAAGTCTTAAGATTTTCTGAGGGTTTTTTTGTTGGAAAAATTCAGATAGTTAACGATCGTTTAACTATCTTTACATCGAGTAACTGTTCAGATGTAGGAAAAGTAATAGAAAAATGTTTTTACTGTATATACTATAAAGAACTACTTATTGTCGCTTGATATTAAACAGAAAGTTAAGGGAATCATATGAATGACTTAAAGTTTAAAGCCTATGCAGTGACAAATGAAATTGATCTTAATAAGATTGCCGTAGAATGTAAGATCAGGAAAAAGTATACCTGGGAGGAGCCTCTTCTTCTTCAGGATGAGGTGCTTAGAATAATTATTGGAGAGGAACCTGAGAACGATGAAAAGATCCTAGTTTTTTCTTTTGGAAGTATTGTTTTTATTAACTCGACCAAGCAGCATACTGAAACCCTGATGCGCTATCTGAAAGCAATAAAGCCAGATATCGATATCGGACGTTATGACAGGTTTCAGGAAGATTATGTACTTCATCCGGTTGAAGGTGAAGAAATTGATTTTACGGATCGCTATGTTCAGATTCCAAATATGGAGTTGTTTTACCCAGAATTAATATCCATCGTGATTGCTAAGTCTGTAGCACTTGAAAGGATAGAAGAGCAGCTGAGCAAAATTCTTGATGATCTTGAAAGCAAAATTGATAGACTGGAGAAGGGCAAATTGAATATCGGGAATAAAGAACTTGCTAAGACAACTTCAAGAATTGTTAGGCATGAGTACAATACTATTGCGTATATCATGATTCTTGACAAACCTGACATTACCTGGACTAACAGTGATGCAGCAAATTTTTACGAAAAGATGTCAGAGTTTTTTGAGCTAAATGACCGGTACGAGGTGATAAAAAGCAAGACTGAAATCCTGAAAAGTATCATTGACGGGTTTGCTACCATAAGCCATTCCATACGCGGATTGTTTGTTGAATGGGTGATTGTTCTGCTGATTGTTATTGAAGTAGTGCTTATGGTGCTTGAATTAATCAGGTAAAGACAGGTGTAATATGGAAAGAATAATCCTTAATACCTATAAAGTTGCAACAAGACTGCCTCTCGTGCGGATAGCCTCATTTATTAATCTTAGGAAGGACGTAGGCTGGAAGGAATATCTTAAACTTAACGGGACGGAAGTTGAAAAGATCCTAAAATATGCTTCAGCAAACAAGGCAGTGTACTTATATAAATATGGATGTATTACCTTCTTAAACTTCAATCAAGACGAGATCTCTATTTTTCTAGAGTATTTGGGGACACTGTTCGTTGACTTAGATTATAAATTGCTTTCTAAATTTAATGAGACCCATGAGATGATCCTCTCGAGCGGCGTGCATGTAAACTTGTGGGAAGGCGACGAGGCAATATTTGATTATCACCAACAAGTGGATGATATAGCAGCCGCAGTTTTAGCAAAGTCTACCGAGCTTTACAAGATTGAAACCGAGCTTTCCGAGGTTTTAGATGAGGCGGGAAATTTCATAAGTCAACTTAATAAGGGATTTCTATGGGCAAATACCAAAAAGGTGTCTTCAACCCTTGCCAAAAGCATCCGGTTTAAATACAGGAGCATTGAAAGCGTAAGGCTTCTTGATAGACCCTCAGAGTTTAGCAGAACCCTTGAATTAAGACAAATATTTGACAGGATGAGTGAGTATTTTGAGCTTAATGAAAGATATGCTGTTTTATCAAATCAGTGGGAAATTTTGGACTCAATAACGGGAGAATATTTAAGCTTTGGAACTAAACAATCAGAAAGGAGACTTCTGCTATTTGAAATATTGCTTCTTGCTAGCTTTCCGCTGCTGCACATCCTGTCTTAATAATCTGGCGTAGGGATATACTCTTTTTCGAGGAAGGATTTCCTAAACTCTGGCTAAGAAACGGCTTCATAGTGGTTCATTAGATAAAAATGTGTGTCTTTAAAGGTTGAATTCCACTGTATTGTGACATTTAACGACATATAATTTAGCACCAGTTACTGTCTCTGTCACTTCTGAATGTTCCATATACCCTCCACATAGAACGTCACCTGAATCGCTAATGCAACAATTATTATCACACCCGCTATGACATGGTACTATGCCTTCACTACCATAGGATACTCCCATAACTAAATTGATTGTCTCGTCAAGTTGACTAATTTCATTAAATTCTCTTGCTAACATATTGTATCCCTCCTATTTCTTTTAATTGAACAGTTTCAGTCAGGGCAGCAGTACGTCTATGAATCGCCTTTTTTAGTCTTCTAATATAGTATAGAACTGATTTAAGCAATTAGTACCTAATATCACAAAGTTCCAATATTCTGAGTAGTCTATTAACATGATTGGCATAATTGTAATATCAGAGTTCAGAAATAACTGACCCTAACCAATTCTTCAAATTGAATGTTGAAAATTAATTACTGGAGTTTTTCCAGTTCGCTGGGGTTGTATGCAAATTCACCAAGCATAACATCTAACTTTACAACAATAAAGACACCGATTTCATCACGATCAACACGTACAACTATTCCAGTGCAGTGATTACCAGTCTCTACACGATCTCCGGCTTCGAATAAGCATTCGTTACGGAAGAAGAACTTTCTTTTGGCTTCTATCATAATTCACCCTCTCCTTTCTCCAAAACAACAACTAGTTAACATACCGCTCATGGGATAAGGAATAAGCCAATTCTCACCTTAATAGACGTGAATGTTTTCACTAGGGACAACAAACATGCTAGCGACTGGATTAGCTTTCTTCCTCATTAAAAGTCTACCATTATAGGAAACCCAAATCTAGAGAAAATCCAAATTGCCATAATAGGTTTTATTGATAGCAAGACAACCCGTCCAATTTGTTGGTAGTTTAGTAAGGTTCTTAAATTTCATATTGAAACCTGGTGTTTCTTCAAGACAATAGCAGAGTTACAGGAATATCAAAAATGCATCAAAACTTAGGCAAGTGAATGGGGTTATTACGCGCCTTAAAGCATCGAGTTCACCAATTCGCGTGTATAGTGATCCGTTGGTGCACTAATTACCTGCTCAGTCTCCCCAATTTCCACAACTTTTCCGTTATGCATAACCGCAATCCGATCACATAAATACTTCACAACCTTCAAGTCATGTGAAATGAATAGATAGGTCAACTGCAGCTCACGCTTCAAATCCAGCAACAAATTTAATATTTGTCCCTGTATGGAGACATCTAAAGCAGATACCGGTTCATCACAGACGATAAACCTGGGTCGGGAGGCTACAGCTCTTGCAATTCCCACCCGTTGCTTTTGTCCGCCGCTCAGTTGAAAGGGAAACTTATGTTTTTCTCCCTCGCCGAGGTCCACCATGTGCAAAAGTTTGTTAACTTCTCGCTCAAATTCATGAGGAGCAACAATATCATGTAACTTGAGAGGTTCAACGAGGAGCTCGAAGATGGTCATTTTAGGATCAAGGGTTTCTTGGGAGTGTTGAAAGATAACCTGAATATCCTTGCGCAGGCTTCGCAGGGAGCTTTGCGGGAACCGAGTTATATCTTGTCCTCCAAACGTTATCTTGCCTGTATCGCACTCCAGCAAGCGCAAAATCAAATTTCCAACGGTGGTTTTGCCGCTGCCACTTTCTCCAATCAAACCGAGAGTTTCCCCTTGGTAGATGCAAAAACTAACATCGTCCACTGCTTTAATCTCAGTTTTAGGGGCAAATAATCGTTGCTTAATCACAAAGTGCTTGGCAACTCCTTTAACCTCCACTAGTATCTTGTCCTTCATGCAAGTTCACTCCCAGCATTATGACATCTCACTTGACGACCACCCGTGCGATTTAGTAGTGGGGGCATTTCGCTTTGACATTGGCTGGTCTTGTTAAGACATCTGGTGTAAAAAACACAACCCCCTGTATACTCAATAGGGCTAAGCGCCCGCCCCTCTAGGGTATACAACCTTTCGTCATGGTTGTGCAGCGAGTTGACACACTTGAGCAATTCTCGAGTATAGGGATGTAAGGGGTGATCTAAAACGTCTTGGACCGTTCCTATCTCCATTACGAGTCCGCCGTACATCACGACCACCCGATCACAGATATACTTTACGACAGCGAAGTCGTGCGTAATGATGATTATAGCGGTACCGTATTTTTGGTTGGTGTCTGTGAGCAGGGCCAACACTTTTTTTTGCAAGGAAGCTTTAAAGTCAAAGAAGTTATGAAGCCATATATTAGAGCCGTTGAAAGTGTAGAGTATGCGACGTTAAGTGGCATATTTCTAAAGAGAGGTAGATCAAGTATTGTCCCAAATGTAAACCCAGGAATTGAGGGAGAGTTAAGATTTACTAAATTGTGTCCTTACTCTGTTTAAGGGTATGTCTGCCTTTGTCAATTTGCTTACGAATATTTAGGCAAATGTCAATAAAAGTACTCTTATCAAGTTCTGTAGATTTAGCAGGTAATAAATAAGTTGGTAACGCTTTATCATTCTTCAAATCAAAAATAAAGATTTTGTTTTGATCTGAAACATATCGAAACTCGATTTTGTTATTCTCAAATACCAATGAAACCGACATAGTTCTACCTTCTTTCATAATTATAATTTATTATATATCTTTTGGAGGAGATTTGAAATGTCATGATTTCCAGAAAGTGCAGCATTGTATCGAGAATTTACCCGATAGTTTTCAAAAAGAAAAACCCGGGATAAACCCGGGATAAACCCGGGGTGTAAAGTGTCAGTATTTAATCAGTGCCAAAAACAAATAATAGGGTCAAGAAAACCATTAGATAGGATGTAGAAAATGAGCGGGACAAAACCAAGGTTTGGAACTGAAAAACTAGCAAGATTAAAGAACGTCTTACTTCATGACCCTATCGAATCGCTCTCAACCATCACTCAATCAAACTACAAGTATCATTTATTTAATAATGTTCCAAAGGTGGACCAGTATTTAATGGAGCATGAACAGTATGCTCAATTGTTACAGGCACACGATGTTGAGGTGCTATTCGTTAGAAACTTTGTACACCAGACAAAGGACTTGTTAGCTAAACTCCCGAATTTGCCTTATCTTCATGACATAGCCGTCATCACGAGTAAAGGGGCTATTTTATCTGAAATGTGTCCAGGCACCAGGGCGGGGGAGGAACAGGTCGTTAAGGAAGTTCTCACAAATATCGGCATACCTATCTTGCATGAATTTGAACCGATGAACAGTTTGAAGGCTGCTTAATTTTGTCCCCTAATACTTTAATTATCGTGGATACTGAACGGCATAAACCCAGCACAATCGAACGGTTTTTGCTAAAGCCTTAGATAGTTTCGAGGAAGTAATTTATATCGAGGCGCCACAGGCACGAAGGTTTATGCATGCGGATATGATTTTTAACAGGATCAGTGAAGATTTAGCCCTGTATTTTCCTCCGGCATTTCTCAGAACTTATTTGATTCGCAGAGAGAAGCGGATTGAAATTGACCTAAAGACTTTTTTAGGTAAGAGAAATATAGAACTCTTGGAGATAAATGACGAAGAGCAGCAAAATTGGGGTTGCAGCTTTGTTCCACTGGAGCCCAAGATTCTTATCCACTACGATATCGCCCTCAACGATCAGACTAAAAAGAGGTTGCTGCAACGTGGCGTCCAAATCATTGAATTTCATCCCGATGCCCTATTAGGCGGAGGTGGGAGTCTTCGTTGCCTGACCTTAAGACTTTGGCGTGCCTAAATATAAGGATCTACTCCACTCGGCTGAACGACTCCGGTTAACAAAATTGAGGAATGAAGTTTTGAAATGAGAGGCGGCTTTCCAGATGAATGGAATGCCCTTTTTAATTTGACGTCAATATATGTAGTGTAGCGAATGACAACACTGTAGCATTTCGCTGCATTTATTTTTATTCGGTGAAGTAGTTCTTAGACCTATAATATACTAGATACAGGCTTTCTCTTGAATTAACTGCTTTTCTAAGTTGTGGCATGGTTCTTGCACTTGATGCATTTCTGCAAAACTAAAAGTGCTAAGGGAATTAATAGCCAACGAACTAGCGAATGCTCAATGAGCTAAACGGTCCTTGAATAAAATAATAATAATTGGAGGTTTTTCATGAAGATCGAACATGTAATATTAATTACACCGATTTTGCAAGAATTGTACGACCAAGATATTTCTGTCTTTGTTGCCAATCATGAAAATATTTTAGCCGCTTATAATAATCCTAGGCTTGATCTAGGAATACAAATAGGACATCCTGTTTTAAAGGGTACAGTTACAGATAAAGTTTTACAATCTTGCGAAAGAACAATTGAGCATATTTCCAAAGCAAAATCTCGATTTTCAATCCCCTATATTGCTATTAGTAGCCCGATTAAAGATGACGGTAAATTTGTTGGAGTAATTACCATCGTAATATCAACCGAAAAATACAATGCTCTATTGGAAATTGGAGAAGAAATTCTATCATCAGTCGAAGAAATCTATGCTTCTGCTGAAAACCTTTCTGCACAAAGCCAAGAGCTATCTGCGACCGCTAAAACGATGGATGATGAGACATTACACGTTCAAAGGGATATAGTTCATGTTGCTGACATAGCGATGGCCATAAAAAAAATATCACAACAAAGTAACATTTTAGGGATAAATGCTGCTATTGAATCTGCTTGTGCGGGAGAAAGTGGTCGGGGGTTTGGAGTTGTCGCTGATGAAATTAGAAAACTTGCAGACCACACAAAAAACTCAGCTATAACAATCGAACAAGATGTCCTTGAAGTGCACTCCTCTGTTAGTCGTTTGGTTGACTATGTCAGTCAACTGGCCGTCGTCAGTGAATCCCAAGCTATAGGAGTAACAGAGCTTACCCAAGCATTAAATCAAATATCACGTATGGCTGAAAGGCTCGTTAAATTGGGTAATGTCATATAATGGAAGAAGGACTGGAAACGTCAGCCAAATTCTAGGGAATAGGTTCTATGATAGAGAAAAAGCCATTTATTACAAATCCGTGGATAAAAGGGAATGGCGTCCCACCCGCCGGGAAATGTCTACTTAAACGGGTCGTAGGGATATTGGTGAGGTCAGGCTTTCTTGTATTTTTTTGAACTATTTTTTGGACCAACTGGCTATTGAATGATCTTGACAGATACCGGAAAAGCTTAGGTCTATCATAAGCGAATGTCGTCAAGCAATTGTTGATAAAGAAGCGGACAGAATGAGCATTAGATTATTCTAAAAATTTGAAATAATTCAAACAAGAAGGATTTAACAGAATAATGCCGAATTAAAGTATTTGAAAGGTCTCCCACAGAAACCGTAGCATTGTAATAAGACAGATACTCTTGCAATAACGAAAGACCTCTTAGAAAACTGGCCTTGGATGCTAGAGGGAGAAAATTGTTTTGAAAAATAATCAAGGAATTGAGTTCGAAAAACAAGCCTTTTATGCAACATTGCAGGATTCGTGGAAAAACTTTATTGAGGGGCAATCGGTAAATGATGGTAAAATACGCCAAATTATTTTAGACTCTTGGCATAATAGTGATAAAAACGGGATAAGTCCTTTTCAGAAAAAAGTTAATCGCGTTTTAACAGAACAAGAAATTATGAATCATGAGAATTTGAATAGAGACTTAATCGAGTTTAGCCTACCAGTAATGGAGAATCTATATAAGTTTGTAGCTGGTTCTGGATTTATTGTGACGCTAACTGACAATAAAGGGATTATCTTAAAAATTATTGGCGATCAAGAAGTAGCCAACTCTATGTCTAAAGGGAACTTTATTATTGGAGCAGATTGGAGCGAAGAAAGTGCTGGCACAAATGCTGTTGGTCTCGCAATAAAACTTGATCAGCCTATACAGGTCATTAGTTATGAACATTTCTGTATCTGTTCCCACCGTTCAACTTGTTCTGCTGCTCCGATTCATGACACAGAAGGAAATATCATTGGAGTCTTGGATATGACAGGAGATTTTGAAAAGGCTCATTCTCATACACTAGGTATGGTGGTTGCAGCAGCACATGGGATTGATAACCAGTTGGAATCAAAGCATGCTTGGGCAAAATATCATTTAGCTAATAACTATATGAATGGTATAGTGGAGTCAATCTCACAAGGAGTGATAGCAGTCAATGAATTCGGAGTGATTACCCATATAAATAGCTATGCTAATAAGATGCTTCAAGATAACAGGGATGAAATCATTGGAAGAGATATTAAAACATATCTCAAACCATCCTATTTTAAGGAGAATAGAAATGATCTGTTAGGCTTAACGGATCAAGAAGTAGACATTACTAGTAATGGGAAGATTAAGAAAGCAATTATTTCCACTAGAAAAATTGAAGGTCTTCCTAGTGGAACGGAAGGAACAGTTATAGTCTTTAATGAAATTAACAGAACACGAAAGTTGGTTCAAAGAATGTCAGGCTTAGAAGCTAAACTGACTTTCAAAGATATACTTGGGGAAAACGAAAAGTTTCTTACGACCGTAAAATTAGCCAAAAATGCATCTTTTAGTCTCTCAAATATCTTATTACTAGGAGAAAGCGGCACAGGAAAAGATGTTTTTGCTCAAGCCATTCATAATGCTAGTCAAAGTTCGAATGGACCTTTTGTTGCAATAAATTGCGGTGCAATACCTCGAGAATTAATTAGCAGTGAACTATTTGGCTATGTAGACGGGGCTTTTACAGGTGCAAAGCGTGGTGGTAACCCTGGCAAATTTGAAATGGCAGATGGTGGAACTCTATTCCTAGATGAGATTGGTGAAATGCCATTAGAATTACAGACCATTTTATTGAGAGTTATCGAGAACAAATCAGTTATGAGAATCGGAGGCCGAGAATCAATTCCAGTTAACGTAAGAGTGATCGCTGCAACAAATAAAGATTTGGCTAGGGAAATAGAAAAAGGAAACTTCAGAATGGATCTATATTATAGGTTAAATGTTATTTCTATTAGTCTTTTACCTTTACGTGAACACAAAGATGATATACCTCTTTTATGTCAAAATTTTATTCGAAAATTCAATTTACAATCGGAAAAGAATGCTTGTGAACTAGATGATAGCATATATGATTGTTTTGCTGAGTATGACTGGCCAGGTAATGTTAGAGAATTATATAATATTCTAGAGAGGTCCATGAACATATGCCAAGGACCAAAGTTATTAGTGACTTCTCTCCCCAATGAATTAACATATTCAAAAGTGCAAAATAGCGTTTCACATAGTTCTATAGAAGAACTAGAAAAGGAATTAATTTCTGATCTAATGATTGAATATGCTGGTAATATTACTAGAATTGCTAATAAACTATGTATTGCACGAACTACGCTTTATCGAAAATTAATAAAATATGACTTGAAACATTAATAACCTACTCTTTCTAAGAAAAATAATCTTCAATCATATTATTATGAAGTTTCGTAACTCAAAGGTCTTTCCAGAAGTGGAGGGCCTTTTTTATTTTGACGACCTAATATATGTAGTGTAGCGAATGACAACACTGTAGCAATTCGCTACATTTATTTTAATAGGAGAAGTAGTTCTTTGACCGTAAAAACAAACTGAATACAGGTCTTTTAAGCTAATTACATTGTGGCATAGTTCTTGCAATTATTGTATTTCATCTGTTAGCAGGTGCTTTCACTTTATGAAGTGATTTTAAGTTCTATTTTGAAAGGGGAAATTATCATGAAAACAGGCAAAGAGTATATCGAAAGTTTGCGGAACCGCAATATTAAGGTTTATTTAAAAGGTCAACTTTTGAAGAGTGCAGAGTTAATCGATCATCCTTTTATTCGTGGACATGTGAACTCTGCCGCGATGACCTTTGAGCTTGCCCATGACCCAGCTTGTGAGGACCTGATGACCGTTACTTCACATCTTACCGGTAAAAAAATCAATCGCTTTACGCATATTCATCAAAGCAAGGAAGACTTAATCAAAAAAGTGAAAATGTTACGAATGATCTCTCAAAAAACTGGCACATGTTACCAACGGTGTGTAGGGTTTGATGCCATAAATGCTTTATATTCTACAACATTTGAAATGGATCAGAAACTTGGCACCAGTTATCATCAGCGCATTAGAAAATATATTGAATACATGCAGGAAAGCGACATCATGGTTGCGGGCGCCATGACTGATCCCAAAGGTGACCGCAGTCTGCGACCAGGACAGCAACCGGATCCTGATATGTTTGTACATGTTGTCGAGAGAAATGACAAGGGAATTGTGATCAGAGGAGCAAAAGCGCATATGACCGGCATGGTAAACTCTCATGAGATGTTAATTATGCCTACTATGGGCATGGTGGCGGAAGATAAAGATTATGCAGTATCCTGCGCAGTACCAGTTGACGCCCCGGGGATCATACACATCTTTGGGCGGCAGACTAACGATGACCGTAAATGTGAAGGGGAAATAGATCAAGGTAATGCTCAGTACGGTGTAGTCGGCGGCGAATGTCTTACCGTGCTAGAAAACGTTTTTGTGCCCTGGGAAAAGGTCTTCATGTGTGGCGAAACTGATTTTGCCGGTATGCTGGTGGAACGGTTTGCTAGCTATCATCGGCAAAACTATGGTGGCTGTAAGGGTGGCGTTTCAGATATAGTGATCGGTGCTGCGGCAGTTATGGCTGATTACAGTGGTTATGCGAAGGCTGCACATATAAAAGATAAAATAAACGAAATGATTCACATGGCGGAAACCCTATATGCTTGTTCCATCGCTTGTTCCGCTGAGGGTAAACTAACTGCCTCTGGGTCTTATTTCGTGGATCCTCTGCTTGCAAATGTTGGCAAACATAATGTTACTCGGCTCATTTATGATATTGACCGCATTGCCCAAGATATTGGGGGGGGATTGACGGCTACACTCCCGTCAGAATCCGATCTAAGGAGTCCCGAGATTGGTAAATATGTGGAAAAATATTTTAAAGGTGTTGCATCAGTTCCGACTGAAGATCGGATGCGTATGGCCAGACTACTTGAAAATATGACGGGTGGCACGGCATTGATCGAAAGTATGCATGGCGCTGGATCGCCTCAAGCGCAAAAAGTAATGTACTCTAAGCTATCCAATCTAGAACATAAGAAGCGCTGCGCAATGGCTATTGCCGGTATTAAACCCAAAGACGGTGAAAAGGCAAAATCTGAAACAGCGGCGGTAAAAAAGGACTGAAGACTCGATTTAATGGCGTTTAGAAGTTTTGTAAAGTTGCTGCCAGAGAATCGATAGATTAAACCGTCATCCTTGCGGGACATGCAATTATTGCCGGTATCCCTTGGCAATTGAAGAAATTGCCAAGGGATAGGATGCTACAGCTCTAATTATAGCGGTCCATATGTAGGTGAGAAACAGTTAAGTAAAATTCCATCTTTTGACGTCCTAATAATATGTAGCGTAGCGAATGACAACACTGTAGCAATTCGCACCATATAATCTCATTAAGTAAGGAAGTTCTTTGACCTTAAACATAATGAATACAAGGCTTTTATTGGATTAACTGCCTTTCAAGGTTGTGGCATGGTTCTTGCGAATAATGTATTTCATCAGAGCCAAACAACAGATAGAATGAGGAGGGATTTAATAGGCCTCGGTTACAAGAAGAAAGTCAAAAACTCTTTACAGTGGATCTCTAGCTTGTTCTTACGAAGGGGCACTGACACCGTCAGGCTCCTATCTGGTGGATTTATGGCTACATTGCACTCTAATAAACCTAAATCATTCTTAAATTAGACCCATGCCGAGAAATGTTTCACAGGTGTTGTAAACTTTATGAAAATTATTGTTGGTGTTAAATATTGTGGACATTGCAATCCCATTATCGAAGGCCCACAAGTTATTGAGATCATTACGAGATTGGAACCTAATCTGGAGTTTGTATCTTGGCAGGAGCAAGAAAAGAATATCCTTCTTATATTTAGTGGCTGCACATCAGATTGTGCTACTCGGCCTGAATTCGATGGTCCTGTGATCAACGTGGCTGGTAGTTCCGTGGAACTAATTCAGTATTCGTCAACGGAACTACCGAGTCAAATTTTAAAAAGATTAAAGAAAAGGGGGTGGCAAGTTTTGACTAATAGCAATCTTAATGGCAAAAAGAAACAAGATAAACGGATGACGCTTACCGACGCTATTAGAAACTATGTTCCCGACGGAAGTATGATTACGTTTAGTGGTATGGGTGGAGCACAATGTGTTGCCCCGACTTACGAAATAATCAGGCAAGGAATTAAAGATCTCACCTATGTTGGGGATAGCCCTTGTGAAAGTGGGGATATGTTAATTGGAGCGGGTGCGATCAAGAAGGCTGAACTAGCCTGGTGTTCTTATGCGGTTGCTGGGTTAGGGTATAACTTTCGTAGAGCGATTGAAGAAAAGGTTCCCCACGAGATAGAACTGATTGAGTACTCGAATTATACGATTGGATTACGGTTTTTAGCGGGTGCTATGAATGTGCCTTATATTCCGACGAAATCTTTATTGGGATCAGACCTCTTAAAGTACAACAAAACGATAAAGGTCGTAGAAGACCCTTATAACGGGGAAAAAGTAGCTTTGATCCCTGCGGTAAGTCCTGATGTAGCCATCGTTCATGTATCCCGTACCGATAAAAGAGGAAATGCTCAAATGTTCGGTTTCTCTTCAAATGCTGAAAACATTGCTCGGGCTGCCAAACGAACTATTATCACATGTGAGGAAATTGTAAGTACTGATGAAATCAGACGCCATCCAAATTTGACAATTATTCCGGAGTACGCAGTAGATGCAGTCGTCGAAGTACCTTTTGCCTGTCATCCTTGGAATTTTCCTTATACTTATGCTTACGATATGCCATTCCATACTACACAATTAGCTGCCTTTAAAACGAGAGCAGGCTTTGAGAAATGGTTAGAAGAGTATTGTTATGCTCCCGGTAGTTGGGAGGGTTATCTTGAGAAAGTGGGATGCGCCCGTCTTGAGAAGCTACGACAACTTGAGCGTCGCTTCACTAAAGCAAATTACTAGGTAGAAAGGTGGGATAAACATGAGCAAAGAATATGCCCAAGATTATTCACTACAAGAACTCTTGGTAGCAGCTTCTGCCCGAGAGATTATGGATGGCGACGTAGTATTTGCTGGAGTAGGTGTCCCGACCTTAGGCGCCATGGTTGCAAAACTCACCCATGCCCCAAATGTCACCATGGCTATGGAGTCTGGGAGCATTGGCCCAGTGCCCTATCGTGTGATTTTAGGAATTGGCGATAATGCCTGCGTCGAGAATAGTATTTGTACCACCTCACTCTGGCGTCTCTTCTCCGATCAACAACGCGGATATTTTGATGTCGGAATGATTGGGGGAGCACAGGTCGATAAATATGGGAATCTAAACAGTACTGTCATTTTTGGAGATGGAGATTACTATACCCCTGCTTCACGGCTACCGGGTAGCGGTGGGGCAAATGATATTGCGAGTTCAGCAGGGAGAACAATCCTTACACTTCCACTGCAAAAAAGGCGTTTTTTAGAGAGGGTTGATTATATTACATCGCCAGGCTATATTGACGGCTATGATTCAAGGGAAAAACACGGATTACCAGGGGGAGGGCCTGCGGCAATAATAACCAACAAATGTATTTTTAGGTTCGATCCTGAAACTAAGGAAGCCTATCTCTACAGTGTTCATCCCGGTGTTACAGTCGAACAAGTAAAAGCGGAAGTTTCATGGAATCTTAAACTTGCAGCTGATGTAATAGTAACGGAGCCACCCACTGTTGAAGAAGTTCGAATAACAAGAATCTTAGATGCTGGACAAATTTATACTGGCAACGGCCTTAAAGGATTAACCTTTGATAAGTACGTTCAAATGTTAGAGGAATCACAAGAAATCCTTCAGAAATTGTTTTGATAGGGGCGATGAAGTGAATATTCCAACTTTCAATTTAAGGAATAAGGTGGCAATCGTAACCGGTTCCACAAAAGGGATTGGACGTGGAATAGTTGAAGGTTTGGCCAAGGCTGGCGCAGATGTAGTCATTGTAAGCCGGAACCAAAATGACTGCAATCAAGTTGCCGAAGAAATTAAGGAATTTGGTCATGATGCTTTACCTATAGCTACCGACGTCACGAACCTAAAGGCGATTGATGAGTTAGTAACAAAAGTAACAGAGTATTACGGAAAGATTGATATTCTCGTTAATAATGCAGGCTCAGCCATTACCAAGAAAGCTGAAGACCTAACTGAAGCGGATTGGGATCGAGTATTAAATGTGGATCTTAAAGGTGTCTTCTTCTGTGCACAGGCAGTTGGGCGTCAAATGATTAACCAAAAAGAGGGCAAGATCATTAATATTGCCTCGATTCTAGGCTTAGTAGGTGACCGTCAAGTTCTTCCATATTGTGTTGCCAAGGGTGGTGTCATACAAATGACCAAAGGTCTGGCACTAGAATGGGCAAAACATAACATACAGGTGAATTCGCTCTGCCCAGGTTATGTTATTACTCCGATGAACGAAGTTGACCTAAAGGAAGAAAAAATCTACAACCATATAACTAAAAAAATAGCTATGAGACGTTTCGGCGAAATTAGTGATATGGTTGGGGCCGCACTTCTTATGGCTTCGGACGCCTCTGATTACATGACAGGGCAAATGATTGTCATTGATGGCGGCTGGACCGCAGAATAAATACCTATTGCTATGGTAGAACGTATAAAAGGAAAAGCCACTAGCGTAATTTTATTATTGAAGGAGCGATTTAAATATGGGACAAGTAAGTACCGTTGGTAAAAAAGCTTGGGGTTATCGTTATGTGATTCTCGTTGCAATATGGTTATTATACGTCATTAACTACTTTGACCGTACAAGTGTTTTAATCTTCCTACCCATGATCCGAGATGATTTGGGATTAACCCCTGCACAAGCAGGTTTTGGCGCATCTATTTTTTTCTTTGCTTATGCCTTTGCTCAAATAAGTGGTGGATGGTTAGCTGACCGTATTGGGCCTAAAAAAGTTATGGGAATTGCTATTGTTGTGTTCTCAGCTGTTACCTTTTTCACAGGTATGGTTCGCAGTTATGCTCAGTTCATTTGGATACGTCTTTTCTTAGGCCTAGGGGAAGGACACCATTTCGCTCCTGCACACAAAACAATTGCAGAATGGTTCCCTAAAAAAGAAAAAGGTACCGCAACCTCATTCTTTTCTACTGCTTGGGCTTTTGGTCCAGCGATTATCCCCATCATCATCACTTCTTTAGCTGCAGCCTTCGGGAGCTGGCGCCCTGTGTTTTATGTCCTTGCAGTTCCAGGAGTTCTGGGTATGTTTATTCTTTGGTATTTCGTGAGTAATAAACCCGAAGAAATGCTAAAAAAAGGTCGTATGACCCAAGACGAATATGATTATATTAAGGCCGGATTAGTTGTTGATGAAACTGAAGAAGTTGTTGAAAAGAAAAAAGGCGGGATGTCCATCGTTATTAAAGATAAAAACTTCTGGATATACAGCCTCGTTCTTTTCTGTAACTTAGCGATCTATTGGGGAAGTACGACGTGGATTTCTTCCTTCCTGTATGATCAACATCACTTCAGTCTTAAAGCGATGGGTGCCTTGGTTTCTTTGCCGTATGTTGTCGCCATCGCAGCAATGCTCCTTGGAGGTCGTCTTACTGACAAAGTCTTTAAAAATAAGACGAAGCCTGTGCTTCTAATATCCTATCTTGTGAGTGTTCCTGTCCTTTTCTACATCGGAATGGTGCCTACAGGAAATGTCCCAGTGATTATTACAATGCTCATATTGCTTGGTTTCTTCGTTAATCTTAGCTTTGGAGCAATTTATGCCTATCCTCAAATTCGTTACCCAAAAAGTATTGTGGGTAGTGCAATTGGACTTTCGAATGGTTTTGGACAATTAGGTTCTTTTGCAGCTCCACTTGTTGCAGGATTCCTGGTTGTCAAAACTACCGCGGGATATTCATATACTGGAGCCTTTATTTTCTTCTCAGCGTTAGCAGTATGTGCATCCATCGGAACACTGTTTCTAAAGGAAGATAAATTTGTTATAAATAATCAATCTGCTAAGTCTCAAAATACGAACTTATAGGGAAATGACAATTATAGAGGGGAGTAAACTCATGGAAGAAGTTGTTATTGTTGGTGCAGCTAGAACGCCAATTGGAGATTTTTTAGGATCATTAAAAGATGTATCAGCAGTAGAACTTGGGACGATAGCGGTAAAAGGTGCGTTAGCCAAGGCTGGAGTCGATGCAAGTCTTGTTGAAGATGTTGTCGGTGGAATGGTTTACAAAGCTGGTGCTAAAGGAAACCCAGCACGGCAAATACAACTGGCGGTCGGTATCCCGCTTGAAGCTGCGGCAACGACGGTTGACCAACAATGTGGTTCAGCCATGAGAGCATTAGAGATTGCAACCCAACAAATGCTTCTCGGCAAATCGAGTGTCAGCGTTGCTGTAGGGATTGAAAGTATGTCCAGAGCGCCGCATTTACTGCTTAATTCTAGACAAGGTGTTAAATTGGGGCCTGACACTTTACAAGATCATTTAACATTTGATGCGTTGGTGGATGCATTTACGGGCTATCATATGGGGGTAACTGCTGAAAACCTTGCTGAGAAATACAATATCACGCGAGAGGAACAGGACAATTTAGCCTACCTCAGTCATACAAGAGCCGTGGCTGCCATCCAAAGTGGTCGATTCAAAGATGAGATTGCGCCAGTCGAAATTAAAACCCGTAAAGGGACAACCATCGTTGAAGTGGACGAGCACCCTCGTACAGAAATATCTGTGGCCAGTCTGTCTAAGCTTAAGCCAGCGTTTAAAAAAGATGGAACCGTCACTGCAGGTAACGCTTCCAGTTTGAATGACGGAGCAGCGGCACTAGTCTTAATGACAGCTACGAAAGCGAAAGAACTCGGGATTAAGCCGATTGCCAAAGTTCTGTCTACCGCTTCGTATGGTGTTGCCCCTGAAATTATGGGAATTGGACCTGCTTACGCTATCCCTAAGGCTCTAAAATATGCAAACCTTGAACTCAGCGATATCGACTACTTTGAGATCAATGAAGCCTTTGCTGCACAATTTTTGGCAGTTAATAAAGAGCTGGAACTTGATTTGGATAAGGTCAATGCGAACGGCTCTGGAATTGCCTTGGGTCATCCTGTTGGGTGTTCAGGCGTCCGTATCATTGTATCCTTGCTTAGCGAACTGAAACGGCGTGGAGGAAAATATGGTGTTGCCTCATTATGTGTAGGTGGCGGTCCTGCTATGGCAACCGTTATCGAAATGTTTTAGTACTTTTACACACTCTAAAGGGGCTACCCTAGCCCCTTTTTTTAATTCACTCTAATTAATAAAGGAGGATTTAGTATGAAAAAAGTAGTTGTTCTAGGTGCTGGGACTATGGGCGCGGGCATCGCACTCGTTGCGGCTCAGGCCGGTTTTCAGGTAATCCTACGTGACGTTTCGGAACATCTCGTTCAAAAGGGCCTTGAAATTATCGATAAAAACTTAAATAAAGCTGTCAAAAAAGGGAAGCTGTCTGCTGAGGATAAATCAGTGGTTCTTGGAAACCTCAAAGGGGTTTATGACGTAAATCAAATGGCCGAAGAGTTAAAAGATACCGATTTAATTATTGAAGCGATTATTGAAAACATGGCAATCAAGAAAAGCGTTTACAAAGAATTTGATGCCCAATGTCCAGATAAAACAATCTTTGCTTCTAACACTTCTGCGTTGAGCATTAGTGAATTAGCCTCGGCAACAAATCGTCCGCAAAATGTCATTGGTATGCATTTCTTTAATCCAGCCAATGTGATGCAACTTGTTGAGGTCATCGCCGGAGCAACAACGAGTGCTGAAACGGTTGAATTTGTCAATGATTTTGTGAAAGAAATAGGAAAAGTTGCCGTTCAGGTTAAAGAATCTCCAGGTTTTATTGTTAACAGAATGTTAGTTCCATTAATCAATGAGGCTGCATTTATTTATATGGAGGATATCGCATCTGCAGAAGATATTGACACTGCAATGCGTCTCGGCGCAGGCCACCCGATTGGGCCTCTTGCTTTAGGTGATATGATAGGATTAGATGTATGTCTCGCTGTTATGGATACGTTATATGCTGAATTTGGTGATCCAAAATATCGACCTTGTCCAGTTCTTAGAAAGATGGTCCGTGCTGGTTTATTAGGGCGTAAAACTGGAAAAGGGTTTTTTCAATATTAAACTTTTAGGGGGAAATAGTGATGTCTGTCGTTGAACTTAAGAAGGAAAATAGATTAGGTTTCGTGACCATTAATCGACCCAAGGTTTTGAACGCTCTCAATGCAGAAGTCCTTATCGAATTAGATAAAATAATTACCATGCTTTATAATGATAAGGAAATAGATGTCGTGATAATTACAGGCGCTGGAGAAAAGGCTTTTGTCGCCGGAGCAGACATATCAGAAATGAAAGATAAGTCCCCACAAGAAAGTTATACTTTCGCGCGTCAAGGCCAGGTTTTGTTTCAAAGAATTCAAGATCTTCCACAACCCACGATTGCAGCAATTAACGGTTTTGCCTTTGGAGGAGGGTGTGAACTTGCGATGTCCTGTGATATGCGTATCGCAACTGACAAGGCAAAGTTTAGGCAACCTGAAGTTGCTTTAGGTATTATACCAGGCTTTGGGGGAACACAACGGCTCCCTCGTCTTATTGGACGTGCAAAGGCTATGGAACTCATTATAACAGGGCGAACCATCAATGCATCTGAAGCTTTAGAGTTGGGTTTGGTTAATAAAGTAGTAACAACAGAAAGCCTTATGGCCGAGACGGTAAGCCTTGCAGACTTGATTCTTTCCAAAGGACCATATGCAATTCGACAGGCAAAGGTAGCAATCAACAAAGGTCTTGAAGTGGATATTAATACGGGTTGTGAACTCGAAGGGAATTTATTTGCCTTATGCTTTGGAGAAGAACAAAGAGAAGGAATGTCAGCTTTTTTAGAAAAAAGACAGCCTAATTATAAGAAATAGTACGAAGTTGTCATGCACAGTATTGTTCCCATACCTGCATCTTCAGCCTCATTGTCATATGCTAGGCAATTAGGAGAATGCTTATAATGTGATTTAAATTTAAGGGAGAGATGCAAGTTGAACGAATCATTACAGAATATTATTACTCGGAGAAGTATTCGCAAATACATTGATCAACCGATAAGCCAGGATCATGTGAAATGGATATTACAAGCGGCTATGAATGCTCCTTCCGCCGGTAACGAGCAGCCGTGGGAGTTTTTAGTGATTACTAACCGGGATAAACTTAAAACAGTACCTGAATTCCATCCCTATTCCAAAATGCTGACAGGTGCAGCCTTAGCAATATTAGTCGTAGCAGATCCTGCCAGGGTAAAGTACGAAAAAGAATTGGAGCAGCTTTGGATTCAGGACTGCTCAGCAGCAACCCAAAATATTCTTTTGGCTGCCCATTCACTTGGGTTAGGGGCCGTTTGGCTTGCGGTTTATCCTGACCCTTCAAGGCAGAATGGAATGCGAGAACTATTTAGTATACCAGAAGAGATGGTACCGTTTAGCATCATTTCCTTAGGCTACCCTGTGGAACCAAAACAGGCCGCGGAGCGCTACGATGAAACCCGTATTCACCGGGAAATTTGGTGAACTGGCAAACCCTGATTATTTTCATCTATTTGACATGGGAGGGACGGTCATGCGAAGTGATTTTCGCTTTTTTCATCAGTTAAGGGTTCGGTATTCGGAAGTTGATTGGCAGGGAATTGTATTTAATGCTCACTACCTAACCTTTATGGATGTAGCCGTAACTGAATATTTCCGGAATATGAGCATTGATTATAAGAGTCTGGCGCAAGAAGGTAAAATGGATATGGCCTTGGTCAAAACTACCCTAGAGTTCAAAAGCTCCGCTATGTTCGATGAAGAGTTAGAAATCGGAACGCGCATTTCCAGAATAGGGAATACAAGTTATTGTGTAGAGTTTGAGATTTATAAAACGGGTTTGGAAGATCTAATTTTTAGAGCCCAAACTATCTATGTCAACTACAATCCCGTAAAACGCAGAGCTGAACCGGTACCGGAATTCTTCCGGGCCTTGGTCCAAACCTTTGAACAATAAGTTCTGCTTGGCAGAACATGCTAATATACGCCGCAATTTATTGTAGTTCCGCGTTGGTAATTTCGCGGAACTACAAGTTCCAAAGAGTATTTAACCTCTTTGTTTTTGAATGAGCGGTCGCGGCTAAACGCGTAGGAAATGTCATTTCGCATGAAGATGTAAAAAAGAGGTTAATGAAAATGAACATTCGATGGACAGAACTAGAGGGTATATTGAGGCGCGACCTGTTGTTACAGTGAATTAACCTCAAAAATTTGAGCTCTGCAAGCAAAAACTATTCCGACCATCGGACCTATAAGAAAATTAGACCCCGCAAGCGATTGTGGGGTTTTTAGTTTTCTATGTCGAGCAAGTTTCACTCATTATATGGTTTCAGAAGGAGAGTGGTATGGAGGGGGATTATTGGCACAATAAAAATAAAAGCAAAGAGGAAACGAAATTATTAAAGAATTGGTAAATCATTTGGGTCGGTGGCGCCAAGTCCTAAGGCACGGTGAGCGGCAGTAAGTAGGTGTGGATAGGGTTGGGCTCCTACCACATGTTCGTTGCCAATAAAGAATGTCGGAGAGCAGCAGAATTGGGGTTGTAGCTTTGTTCCATTAGTATTGAAAAATGCATACGTGTGTCGCCTGGGATAAAACAATCAAAACAAAAAAATCACATATCATGTAACCTTTTACCATGTTTGTTTACTCTCTATATAGAGTAGACAACATGGTAAGGGGGAGGGCTGGTATTTAGCCGAAAAGGTCAAGCATAGATTAGGCACATATCCCCAAATGATTTAACATAAGGCATACTTTTGACTATGCTGGAAAAAGAGGTATTTATTGGATTGTGGTAGAATAGTGAATTTAAGAGCAAAAAGATTTCAAAGAGATTTTTTCAGTGAAGGATAAGGAAAAGGGAGCTGAGATGTTGTCAAAACTAAGGAACTGGATACTTCTATTTATTGCTATGTTTATGCTTCTATCATCTGTAGGTCTATCGACAAAGGCTGTTTTGGCTGCTCCAGAGGATGAAGATCAAAACCCTACTATCATAATTAAAGCAAAAGGGACCTATGGAAACTATACAAAACAAGGTGTTTGGCTCCCTCTGCAAGTTGAGGTGACGAACCAAGGAAAAGATGTTCAAGGAGATTTGAGAGTTACGCCTAATGATAATAACCCGGAACTTAACCCCATGGACTATGTCAGCAGTGCAGTGCTTCCTCAGGGATCGACGAAGAGCTTTAATTTTTATATACCTGTTCAGGGTTTGACGAGTGTGATGATTGAGTTAGTGAGTGGGAATAAAGTCCTCGCTAAGCAGACCGTCAAATTTGCCTTTCTGAGTAATAATGAACTGATCATTGGTTTGCTAGATCGTTCTGAGGAAGGATTAGCCCCTTTGAATGGGCTAAAGCAGGCGAGTTGGTTGGGACCGATTGTAACGACGGTAAAAAATGAAGATCTGCCGGAGAAGGCGGAGCTGCTTAGTTTCTTTAATGTGCTGCTTTTTAATGATGTTAATTTGAAACTAACCAAGGAACAATCCTCTGCCTTAACCCACTGGGTGAGTCGGGGGGGTACCTTAGTCGTGGGGGGAGGTTCAGGTTGGCAAAAGGTGCTCCCGAATTTGCCACCGGAACTGCAAGAAGTCACGGTTTCTGGAGTTGAAACTCTTACGCTGAGTGCTCTTCCACATAGCTTAAGTGAACCGATCAGTGAAGCTATATCAGGTCCTGTACGTATAGCTAATCTCCAAAGTTCTAAAGGTAAGCCTCTTTTTTCTGAACAAGGACGACCTTTAGCAATCAAGTATCCATTCGGGGAAGGCGAGGTTTTATACCTGGCTTTTGATCCTGCTCTAGAGCCTATGTCCAACTGGACAGGGAGCGAGGTCCTTTGGAAGGATCTCGTATTCGCTGAGAAGTCTGAGTTTGCGAATGGCTTAGTACCTGGTCAGTTGGGAGGCCCTTTTTTCAAAGGGCAATTCAATAATTCTTACGGCATGGCAAATGCTTTGGGGAATATTGAGGACATGGCTCTTCCCTCCCTGCAGACGATGGCCTGGATGATCGGCCCATATCTTTTATTAGCGGGCCTTCTCAACTATCTTGTCCTTAAGAAATTGGACAGAAGGGAATGGACTTGGCTTACCGTACCCGCCGTGTCAATTATTTTTGTGCTCTTGATTTATTTCACATCGTTCAAAACCCGCCCTGCGGAAATCATTGCTCACCAGATCAATGTCGTTGAGATGATGCCAGGAACTTCCCTGGCTAAAATTACAGCGGTTACAGGCTTATTTGCCCCAACCCATGCAACCTATCATCTGGAATTACCAGGTAAACATCTAGTCAACGCTTTGCCCAATCTCGATGGAGGAATGAGAATTGACCCTCGGACAAATCAGAGACCCAACGCCACGATCCGTGTAGAACAAACACCTGGACAAACGAATATAGATTTCCTTCAAATGCGTTCCTGGGTTATGAGAGGGTTTTCTGCGGTTGAAGATGCTTCCCTAACCGGGTCCATCAGCGGGGAAATCTCTTTCAAAGACAATAAGTGGCTGGCAACGATCACAAATGGTACTCAGTATAATTTTACGGACGGTGTAATAGTCTCTTCCCCCAATTGGTTTACGAAGATCGCTGCGCTTAACGCAGGGGAGAAAACTCAGACGGAAATTAACCTAAACACAAACAATAATCTGAACAATGGCGCTCCTATAGCCTATCAAATCTATAATCCTCAGGTGAATTGGCAAGGCCCTGGAGCCCCGCCACGACCTCAAGCCAAAGACATGATGCGGCAACAAATTTTCGAAAGTCAGCTAGGGAATGGGTGGGACCCTGGGTCAGAGGGTAAATTACTGTTTTTTGGTTGGTCAGCAGAACCTCTCCAAGGGGGACTGCGCATTGAAGATACTAAAGTAAAGAAGTACTACACTACGCTGTTTCAAGTTCCCTTGGACCTAAAGTTTGACCCTGAACGTCTTGAAGTACCAGAGGGCTTCATTTCAGGGACGTTATTAAGTTCTCAAAATGTAGGGTTTGGCCCTGGAAGTATTATGATGCAAGCTAATTCAGAAGCGGTTTACCAAATGGAACTCCCCGAGGGTAAATTTAGTGAAATGCAGTTGAACATTCATAAGAGAAATGGCGCCTCCTTTTCTGCAGCGGTAAAGGGGTACCTTTATAACTGGAAAACAGCTGCTTGGGACGATATTAATATGACCTCAGATAACACAGTGATCAAAGATCCTACAAACTATTTCAACAGTGGCCGCCTGGTTCGCTTCAAAGTATCGAATCAGCCCGAATCACAATCACAATCACAGTTCAACCAACCACAACAGTTTCAAGACCAAGAATTTTACGGAGTAAATATCTCTCTTAGTAGTAAGGGCGGTGCATTGTAAGTGATTAAGGTTGAAGGTTTGAGAAAGATCTATGGCAAGATGGAAGCCCTTAAGGGAATAAGTTTGGAAATTGAACAGGGCAGTATTTTTGGTTTTGTAGGACCGAATGGAGCCGGTAAGACAACAACTTTGAAAATTCTGGCGACCCTAATGGTTCCGACAGAGGGTAAAGCCTATATCGATGGGGTGGATGTGACTAAACATCCCAAGAAGGTGCGTAGTCTAATGGGTTATATGCCTGACTTTTTTGGAGTGTATGAGCGGATTAAAGTGACTGAGTATCTGGATTTTTATGCCTCCTGCTACGGGATCTCTAGGGGGAAACGAAGGAGTATCATCGCGGATCTTTTAGAGCTGACGGATCTCAATTTCAAAGCGGATGCTTACGTCGATTCTTTGTCCCGTGGGATGAAGCAAAGGTTGTGTTTGGCCCGGAGTTTGGTACATGACCCAAAAGTGCTTCTACTAGATGAGCCTGCCTCAGGTTTGGATCCCAGGGCCAGGGTAGAGATGCGGGAATTGCTACGGGAACTCAAGAATATGGGTAAGAGTATTATTATTTCGTCCCATATCCTGCCGGAACTGGCGGAACTGTGTACTGAAGTAGGGATTATTGAGGGTGGAGAGTTGGTTGCCGTTGGTAGTATGGATAGTATCACTGCTCAACTTCAGCAGGAACGATTGATCCAAGTTAAGGTTCAGGACAAAATCAGCGCGGCTAGGGCAATGATGGAAGAAAATCCCTGGGTAGCGGCCGTGAATGAAACAGCAGATGGAGTCTTACAGGTTCGTTTTTCTGGAAATCCAGAGGAGCAACAAAAGCTATTACGTGCTTTGGTTCTAGCTGAACTCCCCGTTCTTTCCTTTGCGGAATCCTCAAATAGTTTGGAAGATCTGTTTATGCAGATTACTAAGGGGGCAGCGCGATGATCTTAAATCCAGTGTTAGCTAAAGAATTGCGAGATAGAGTGCGTACCTGGCGTTCGCCGCTGTTAATAAGCCTCTATTTAATGACCTTAGCCGGAATTGGAGGTTTCGCCTATTATCTCCAAACCCGCTATAGTTATGGCGGCACTCAGGCTTTACGCTTGGGAATGACGATCTTTGCGATCCTTGTGATTGTACAGCTCATTCTGATTGCATTTTTAACCCCAGGGATGACAGCCTCGATTATCAGTGGGGAAAAGGAGAGACAGACTTGGCCGTTATTGCTGGTAACCCGACTTTCCCCCTTCTCCATAGTGTCTGGTAAACTTTTATCCGCAATTAGTTATATGGTGTTACTGATCTTAGTTTCCATGCCGATTTACAGCACGATTTTTCTTTTCGGGGCAGTGGCTATGCGTGACTTACTGGTAGTTGTTCTGATTTCCCTGGTTACGACAGTGACCATTGCTAGTATTGGTCTGCTTTGCTCAGCCCTATTTAAACGGACGATTACGGCAATAGTGATTAGCTATCTGCTGACCTTCTTATTGTTTGGGGGTACTTTAGTCTCTGCCGCAGTAATCCAGAGTTTGACTATGGAAAAATGGGCGAGGTTAAACCAGCCTCCTCCTACCCCTTTTATCGTAAATTTCAATCCTATAGTGGCGTTAGGTTCCGTCTTACCGACCGGGGTGGAATTAATACCTTATGTTCGACCGATGAATGTCCAATTTGCGTCAGGGATAATGTCAACGACGTTTATCGATGGTATACCGGTGCCCCAAGCAATACCAGTTAAGCCTAGGCCTGTCTGGCAAGTGAATCTAATGTTAGATGCGCTGATCATCTTGGTTTCTTTAGGGCTAACGGTTTGGCTAATTCGTCCACTGCGGGCTGGGAACAAGAAAGGGGGTTAGGCGTGGAATCGAAAACAGGGCTAACCTTAATTAAGGCCTTAAAGCCTGTTTTAAGACATATTACTCGTCAGTACTATACGAAGTGGCTCGTGAGAGGACTGACTATTGCTGCTGGGGCTGCTTTGTCGGTGTTTATTGTCGCCCGGATTTTCCCCCTCTACGCCAGTAGCTCCTGGGCGGTTGGGCTTAGCTTGTTAGTTTTAGCAGCAGTTATGCTTAGGGCGTTTATGTTGCGTCCGGGTTTGTGGGAAACTGCTCTAACCTTAGACCGGGCAGGTCTTAAAGAACGGGTGACGACGGCCTGGCAATTGCAAGATTCCTTAGACGTTTTAGCTCAGCGTCAGCGTCAAGATGCGTTAGAGCATATAAACGGGATTGCCTTTAAAAAAGCAATCCCTTGGCCGAGACTGAACCAACCATTGGGAATTCTCACAGCCCTGCTGGTGGCTGTTCTTGCTTTGTCTTTTTGGCCGAATCGGATGGATGAGATCGCTCTAGCCAACCATGAAGCGAAAGAGGAATTGATCGCCACACAAAGTATGGTTAATGAAGTTGAAAAGCTATTAAAGAATGATCCCAAACTTTCGGCTGATTTAAAGAGACAGCTTTCCGATCAATTAACCAAGTTACAACAGGAACTGAAAAAGGCGAAATCTTTAGAAGCAGGGGTCGAAGCCTTAGCTAAAACCCAAAAGGAACTGACGAAGAGGCTAAGTCAGGCTGAAGAAAAGCAACCCCTAGATAAGTTGGCCTTTAGGTTACAGCAAAGCCCTACAACTAAAGAAGCTGGAGCCGCTTTGCAAAAGCGGGATGCCCCCGATTTTCGGCATCAGGCGGCAGCGCTAGAAAAAAAGATGAAAGAAATGGACCCGGCAGAAAGAGAGAAGCTCTCGAAGTTTTTTGAGGAGATCTCTAAGTCTGTGGAAAAAGCGGGTAACCCTAATTTAGCCGCTGATTTAAACAAGCTGAGCCAGGCAATCGCTTCCTCAGGAGAAGCAGGCGCTGCGGAGATGGCTAATTTGTCAGAGCAACTAGCTGAGCCACTTGCCTCGGAGGAAGCTGCAGCCCGTTTAGCAGGGGATTTGACAAAAGGACTGAGTAGTGCAAAGGGGAAAATGTTAGTCGCAGCCAATCGTATAGGAAAGGGAACTGCTCCTGCTGGAACTGGGGCTAACAATGGGGGAAATGATGGAAGTCAAAGTGTAAACGGGAGCGATAACGGTAGTGGAGTAGGTTCTGGAGCAGGGATTGGGACTGGGACTGGGACAGGAACAGACTCGGGGACACAAAAAGGGACAGGTACAGGCTCGGGCTCGGGGACCGGAAGCGGTAGTGGAGCAAGTGGAAGTTCAGCGGGGAGCGGTGGAGGCTCAGGTGGAGGCAGTGGCAGTGGTGGCGGGAAAAGTGGCAATGATGCAGGGAGCGGATCGAGCAGCCAGACGAGCGGAATGAAGGGGAAAACTCAGGTTGGGGGTCCCAGTTCCAGCGGTTTAGGTGGGACTCAGGACGGTCGTGAAGGTCACTGGGATCAAGTGTATGTTCCGAGTGGTAGGCTTGGGGATGCGGGAGTAGAAAGCAGAGTGAGTGGTTCGGCTGGTAATAGTGCAGGAGATTCAACGCTAGTCGATTCAGCTGGCGGACTAGCTCAGGGCGGAAGCTTACTGCCCTATTCTGAAGTCCTTACACAGTACGAGGCCGAAGCACGAGAAAGTATGGACAAAGAGTATGTTCCAGATAATTTGAAGGCTTTAGTCAGGAATTACTTTTTGGATTTGTCAGGGGAGTAAGTTTGTGATTGCCAAAATGATTCACTTGATACACAAAAGCACGAGCTTAAAATAACAACTAACAAATGTATGGAGGGATAAACTTGCCGACAGATATTGGAGAAGCGCAATTGGCTGAAATTGTAGATAAAGTTCGAGGGATCGAAAGGGAAGTCGCCAAGGTAATGGTCGGCCAGCAGGCTGCCATTAGGCAGGTTATATTATGCCTAATCTCTGGAGGACACGTTTTACTGGAAGGTGTCCCTGGCTTGGGTAAGACGCTTTTAGTCAGGTCCCTAAGCCAGGTCTTAGGGTTGAAATTTGCACGGATTCAGTTCACCCCGGATTTAATGCCTGCCGATATCGTGGGCACGAACATAATGACAGATACGGGAGATGGACGTAGCTTTCAATTTCAACCGGGATCAATTTTTGCCAATTTAGTCTTAGCTGATGAGATTAACAGGGCAACTCCAAAAACCCAGAGCGCATTACTCGAGGCTATGCAGGAACGAACGGTCTCGGTCGGGGGCATTACAAGGGCTTTACCGAATCCTTTTTTTGTCTTAGCAACCCAGAACCCGTTAGAGATGGAAGGGACGTATCCCTTGCCAGAAGCTCAGCTTGACCGCTTTCTTTTTAAAGTCATGGTTGCCTTTCCCTCAGCCGAGGATTTAAAGAAAATTTTAACCCTGACGACCACGCAACAAAGCGATGAACCGGAAAACGTGGTGGACGATAAAGGACTGGCTCGGCTTATTAAGGTTGCTAAGCATATTCCAGTGGCGGATCATGTTGCAGATTATATCGTAAGACTTATACTCGCCACCCATCCTGAACAGCCGGGGACGGTTGAGAGAATTAAAAAATATGTTCGTTATGGAGCCAGTCCCCGAGGTGCCCAAGCGATCTTAACGACTGCGCGGATCAGGGCTTTGTTGGACGGAAGATTTAACGTCGCTTTTGAGGATGTTTTTGCAGTCGCTTTGCCGGCGTTAAGACACCGCATGTTCATCAACTTTGAAGGGGAAGCAGAAGGAGTTACAACCGATAAGTTAGTTCAAGAATTACTGGAGTCTGTTCCTGCGATGCGCGAGGCGCGAGGTTCGAGGCACGAGGCGTGAGAATTAAGGTGCAACTTGCATAGTATACGAGATCCTAGGCGCGATGCACAGCGCAGAGATTCAGGTAAGTACTTCGAACGTGGTAAGGGGGAAGTAGTTAGGGCTGAGGCGTGAAATACGAAGAAAAAGTATGAAATTATACCGAAGTTTGAGGATCAAAGTTCGAGGTTCGAGCATCGAGCTTCGCGCTTCGTGCCTCGCGTAAGGGGTGGGCGTTTTGACAGAATTACTCTTTGATAAGGATTTTCTTAAAAAGCTCGAGAACATGGCTTTTCTCTTGAAAAAGGCTCGGGCTGGACGGTATAGTGGACTGCATCGTTCAACCCGCAAAGGTCAGTCCGTAGAATTTGCTGATTATCGAGCGTATGTCGCTGGGGATGATTTTCGCCAAGTGGATTGGCATGCTTATGCTCGCTTGGATAGATTATTCATTAAATTGTTTATGGAAGAGAATGATTTAAGCATTCATCTCTTACTGGATACGAGCGGTTCCATGGCCTTGGAGGGAAGCTCAAAGTATCAGCTAGCCAAACAATTGGCGGGAGCTTTAGGTTATTTAGCGTTAGTTAATATGGAACAAGTGGGTGTGATCACCTTAAACTCAGGAACGAATCGCTTTCTGCCACTTCAACGAGGAAGAAACGCGATCAGCAGGCTCTGGGGATTCTTGTCTCAATTGGAAGCAGGAGGAGAAACAGACTTAAATGGTCGCTTACGCCAAAGCGGGAAATACATTAAAAGGCCGGGCCTTAGCATTGTTCTCTCGGATATGTTAAGTTCGTCTGGTTTTGAAGAGGGGCTTAAATACTTGCAACATTTAGGGCAGCAAGTTGTCGTCCTGCATATTCTGGCCCCTGAGGAAAGAAATCCTCAGTTACTGGGGAATTTTCGTTTGGTTGATTGTGAAACAGGGCTGGAAAAAGAAGTGAGTATCACGCCGATCCTCCTTAAGACCTATAAGGAACACTTGGAAGTATTTTTGCAGAGTATCAAAGAATTTTGTCTAAGCAGAGAGATAACTTACCATATTGTAGGGTCGGATGACAATTTGGAAGATATACTTTTGCGGTCGTTACGCGGGGCTGAAGTTCTTATATAGACTGGAATTTTGAGAAAAGAGTTGGTGTGATGCAGTTCCTCTCGCCTTTGGCGTTGGTCTTTTTACTGACGATTCCTGTCATTATCTTATTTTATTTATTAAAACAAAAGAAACAACAGCAAATGGTGAGTAGTACATTACTCTGGCAAAAGGCTTTAGCGGATACTATTTCGCAAACTCCTTGGCAGAAACTACGCCGCAACCTGCTTTTATTGATACAGCTTCTGCTGGCTTTGCTCTTGGTTTTGGCTTTAACTCGCCCTTTTTTAGAGCGCGATCAGCAGGCCGGTGCTAGTTTCATTCTCCTTGTGGATACCTCGACCAGTATGTTGACCCAGGAGGAGGGGGGAACCCGGATGGACTTGGCCAAAGCGGAGGCTGAAAAGCTGATTAAGGCGCAGGGTAGCGGAACCAAGTTTACGTTGATTGGTGTGGGTCCGGTTCCGGAAATACTGTCCAATCAAAGTGATCAGCACGAAGTTATGGACGCTTTACAGGGGATGCAGGCGGGTTATCAGGAAGCCAATCTCGATAATACACTGACCTTAGTTTCTGCACTTCTAGAAAAGGGAACCATGGCTCCGGTGATCTTTTATAGTGACGGAGGAGTTAGTTCGCCAGAAGGGCCTGTGGGAGTGAAAGAATTCCAATATCGACGGATTGGTACACGGGAGGATAATCTGGCGATTGGAGCTTTTTCCTGGCGTGATGGTCCAGATGGACCGGTTGCTATGTCGAGGATCGATAATTATGGTGCTGAAGAGCAGGAGGTCACAGTTAATCTGCTTTCTGAAGGCCAAATACTAGACGTCCAGGTCGTTATAGTTGAACCAGGGAAACCAGGCTATCTCTTTTGGCCTGTTCCTAAACAAGCTTCTTATTTAGAGGTTCATCTGGAAGGTAATGATGCCTTGGACATGGATAACTCCGCTTGGCTGGTCCCGCATAAGGACGACTTAAGGAAAGCGTTGCTGGTGACTGACGGGAATTTTTTTCTGGAGCTTGTCCTTAAATTGAATCCTCTTCTGGAGGTCCATAAAGTAAAGACTGAAGGGTATCCTGGTGTCAAAGATCAATACGACCTTTATGTGTTCGATGGGTTTTGGCCGGAAAAACCGCCGGACGGGCAATTGCTGGTCTTCAATCCCCCTGCTTCAAGCGGATTAATCGGAGAAAGTGTTGGGTTAGTAACTGAACCATTACAACCCGTGCCAGAGCAACCCCTCTTGGACCATGTTTCATGGTCGGATGTTCATGTGGTCACGAGTAAAGATGTTAAACTTCCCACTGAAGGGCAAGCGCTTTTGAAAAGTGGGGAGCGGACCATATTAGGTGTCGGCAAAGTCGACCAAGTACGAGTGGTAGTATTTGGCTTTGATTTGCACCAGTCGGATCTAGCTCTCAGGGCAGCGTTTCCTATTTTGATTCAGAATTTAACCCATTGGCTGCTGCCAGGGGCGAACCCTACAGAAACTCAAGTGAAGATTGGGACACCTTGGGAATTAAGAGTCAGGCCTCAGGTGGATGAGGTGAACCTCTATGATCCGGATGGACAGAAGATTTCGCTTGCGCCACCCTTCCCGATCATGAAAGCTACCGATAGGTTTAGCCCGGGATTATATACGTTGGAGCAGGTGAGTAAGGGCAAGCAAGAGCTTAGCCCAATCGCGGTCAATTATTTATCTCCTCAAGAATCCCAAGTTAAGCCAGTGATTCATCTAATGCTTGGCAAAAAAGATCTGAATGTGGAAGTCAGTACCAAGGTAATATGGGAGTTTTGGCCCTGGGTTGTTTTGACAGCCTTGCTGCTTTTAGCGGTGGAATGGTGGGTGTATTTGCGTGGGCATTAGTTTTTCTCAACCTCTCTATTTGCTCTTGTTTTGCTTAGTTGTGTATTTCGTTTATCTCTGGAAAACAAGTACTAAGGCCTTTACAACCCAGCAACAAAAGGCTTTTTTAGGGGTGCGCTTAGTTTTAGTAACCTTGCTGGTTCTTTCGCTGGCCGGGGTACAATTTAATTTCCGGCATAAGGAAAAATCGGTGGTGTATGTGGCGGACCGATCGGCTTCGATACAGGAAAAAAGCAAGGAAATCAGTGAGTGGATCAGTAAGTCCCTGGCTACCCTACCTGCAACTATGGGGGCAGGGATCGTAAGTCTCGGAAAAAAGCCAATGGTCGAGTATCCGGTAGAGCCCCATCCGGATTTTAAAGGATTGCAAGGGGTAATTGACCCTAACTATACAGATTTAGCAACGGGTTTGAGGTTAGCCCGCTCTATCATGCCTGAGGAACTTGGTAAACATATTGTCGTTTTGACGGACGGCAAACAAAATCGGGGCAATGCCCTAGAACAGGCCAAATTGTTAAATCAGCAAGGGATTCGAATTGATATTTTGCCGATCACGCCCGCTAGTGGGCCAGAGGTCTTAGTGAAGACCGTTGATCTACCTTCTCGCCTCAACGAAGGAGAGTTCTTTGACTTGAAGGCAACGCTGGAAAGTTCGATTTCGACCAGCGGCACTGTGCGAATTATGGTCGGTAACAAGGTATTACGGGAAGAGGACATTGAGATTGGCAAGGGAACGAGTCGACTAGTCTGGGGATTAAGCGCTGAAAAAGCAGGCTTGCATACCTATAAGGTCGAGGTGATCAGTGGCAAAGATACGCGTAAAGAAAACAACCTCGGACAAGCCATTACCCAAGTTGAAGGTGTACCGAGGGTCTTGATTGTGGAAGGAAAACCAGGGGATAGTAAGGTACTTGGTACGGCATTAGCCTCGGTTAATTTTCAAGTCGAAACGGTTGAACCCAGCTCTATGCCGAAAACCTTAACAGGATTGGCCCAATACTCTGCGGTTGTCCTCGTTAATGTCCCTGCGACTGACATGCAAGACTCAACAATGCAAGCATTAGAGAACTTTGTCCGCGATTTAGGACGGGGTTTAGTTATGGTCGGAGGAGAGAATAGCTACGGACCAGGAGGGTATTTTAAAACCCTTGTGGAGAAAGCACTGCCCGTTAATATGGAGATTACGGGTAAGGCGGAACTCCCTAGTGTGGGTTTGAATCTGATCATTGATAAATCGGGCAGTATGTGTCATACCCAAAATAACATAACTAAAATGGATATGGCTAAGCAGGCTGCTCTTCTGACGACCGAAATCTTAGACGAGAAGGATCAACTGGGTGTGATTACCTTTGATAGTGAGTATAAATGGGTGGTCAGAACCGCACCGTTAATTGATAAAAAATCTGTCCAAGAGCAGATTGGCTCTATTGAACCTAGTGGTGGGACGAATATGTACCCCTCTTTGGAAGAAGCGTATAAGGCTCTTAAAGAAGCCAAGGTCAAGGTTAAGCATATTATTCTTTTATCCGATGGGGTTTCCAAATATGGGGGAGATTATGAAAACCTGCTAAAACAAATGGCAGCAGATAATATAACCTTGTCTGTGGTCGCCATCGGCAGTGATTCGGATACGTCTTTACTGAGGTATTTAGCCCAGGAAGGACATGGCCGGTATTACTTTACGGATCAGATTGACAATGTTCCTAAGATTTTCGCTAAAGAAACGATGATGGTGACCCGTAGTTATTTTGTGCAAGAGCCTTTTACTCCGATAGTCACAGGGTCTACCAGCATGTTGCCTGCTCTGGAGGGACTTCCTCCGCTTTTAGGCTATGTTGCGACCACCCCGAAAGATACAGCGGAGGTTATTCTTGCCAGCCATGAAGGGGATCCAGTTTTGGCGCGTTGGCACTATGGGCTCGGGCGAACAGTGGCTTGGACGAGTGATGTTAAAGGACGTTGGGCGGAGCACTGGGTGGCTTGGTCAGCATTTCCTCAATTTTGGGGAAAGGTGATTAGTTGGACACTGCCTGAAGAGCAGGGGAACGGCCTGAATGTAATAGCAACTCGTGACGGCGGCTTAGGCAGGATTAGAGTGGATATGCCGCTGGAAGGTCGTAATAAAGCAGCCGATATTCAGGCTACAGTTATTGCCCCCAAGGGAAGTTCCTCGGATCTGATTTTGCCAGCGATCAGCCCGGGCCAGTATCAGGTGGAATTTCCGATGGAACAACCCGGAACGTATATAATTCAGGTCGTTGAAAAAGAGGGCGACAAGGTTGTACACCAGCAAACTGCTGGTCTTGTTCAGTCCTATTCCCCGGAATTTTTACTCCAAGCCGATCAACGCAAATTTATCGAACAACTTGCCACAGCTGGCGGAGGACAAGTCCTTGATTCTGCTCAGTTCGATGGGGTGGGAAAGCTGATAGTCCCGGAAGCCAAGGGAAAAATTCCCCTTTGGCCGAAGTTCTTGATGGTAGCAGTTCTGCTTTTACCCATCGATATTGCCTCCCGTCGCTTTAATTGGAACTTAAGATGGGTATCAGTACTAGGGCAACGATTGGGGTCGCTTAAGAGAGCAAATAGCGATCCAGTTGAACATGGTCAAGAGTCGTTGATCCAATCGATCAAAGAACGTAAAGCAAGTAGGGAACAGCTTTATCAATCTCAGGGTGAGACAAAGCCTAGGGAGCAGAGTCTGGAAGAAGTGAACAAGCAGAAAGGTTCTAATACTGCCAGCGTTGCTCAGGGGAGATGGGGAAGCGTGGGAGGCTCGGATGAGCGCGGGAAGATTGGTGCGAAGAGTACCTCTGCGGAGAATCCTGAGGGAGGCTTCAGTGCTAGGCTATTAGCGGCAAAGAAGCGGGTTGCTGATAAAGAAGAAAAGAGAGAATAGGGTTTGGGTCGAGTAAGTGTTAGTAATATAGCAATAGAGTGTAGAGGAGGGTGAATTGTGAAAATAGTTATGGAAATTATTCCTATAATTCTTTTAACTATTGTCAGTATTTTCTCTATTAACGTGCTCAACCCTTATTTAATAGTAAAGGGATTGATACCTAGAGAAGGCAATTTGGTTAGTATATTTGGAATTGCAGCGTATTCATTGGGGTTGCTAGGAGGTTGGATAATAGCCATAAACAACAAGAAGAGGGGTAATTCTAAAGAATGAAATGAAGTATTTTACTTAAGTTCTTATTCGAAGAGCATATCGCTTCCTAACAATTGAATGGGTATGTTACATGAAGTACCTAAAAAATGACTATCCGTATCTATTTTTCGCTTGCCACCAGAAAAAATCCGTTTGAAGGCAAGGGTTCAGTGATTATTGAATAAACACGATCAATAAGAGACTAACTTACAATTATTAGACGCATTATGACAAACCTTTTGCTTTACCTTTAGCTCTTTTTAGGTTATGCTAATGAAACACACATAAATAAATTATTGAAAATTCAGAAAACATTAAATAATGTAGAAGGAGACAAAGTATGACAGCACAGGAAAAGTGTATCATTGAAACTATTCTGACCGACGTCGGGTTGGAACCTTTATGCTCCGAGGCCAATGATCATGAACCGAATAGCAAACCAGAAAGAGCGGTTAGAACATCGCAATAGAAGCGAATACCCAATAAATGGGTATTCGCTTCTTTGATTTTCGAATCAAACATTTGCGAAGCGACAGTTTTTAGGGTTTGATATACTTTTGCAGCCAATACATAAAAAACAAGGTGTCTCGCGTGTTGACGTGGAGCACCTTGTTCGCTGGCCAATTAATAATAAACCCTAGCTTCTTTTTATAGAGGAAATAGGGAATTGAGAGAGAATTTAGAAAGGAGGCATCAATAACGTGAAATGAATCGATAGGAATGAGTCAATGAAACTTCTTAAATTACGTTTTTTTCTAGTCGTTTTAATTACTTTATTAGTTAGTCTTGTGACTATGGCATTAGCGGATATTGAGTTAGGGAAACAAAGGGTTATTCGGGTTGCCGGAGACAACAATTTCCCGCCGTTCGAGTATTTAAGCAGTACCGGTGTCTATGATGGCTTTAATATTGATATCATGAACGCTATTACTATTGAGACTGGGACAAAAATTGAATACCATCCTATGCCCTGGAGTGAGGCCTTGGTCGCTTTAAAAACGGGAGAAGTCGATGCGATTCAGGGGATGAAATACAGTGAATACCGCGAGGGCCTGTTTAGTTTTTCTCAGCCCTATTTGCTGAGTTCCGAAGGAATTTTTATCATAAAGGAGAACATTTATATATTTGAGCTAGGCGACCTAGAGGGCAGAAGAGTTGCTGTCCAAAAAGGTGATATCGCTTATGATCTCCTGAGCTCTTTGCAGCGGGCGAAGATCGTCACGACCGAAAGTCAGGAAGAAGCTATTCAGCTCCTTCTCCAAGGGCAAGTTGATGCTTTTGTCGGAAATCGCATCACAGGGCAATATTTTCTGGAGCAGGAAGATAAGCAGTCTCAGATCAAAATTGTAGGCAAACTTTTAGACCCTGCGGATTATTGTATCGCAGTCTTACCCCAAAATAAAGAATTGTTAGACCTTTTTAACGACGGAATTACTAAAATTAAGAATAATGGTACCTATGATAAGATACAAAAAAAGTGGTTCAGTCGGTATGATTTGCCGACAAAAATTGATTTAGATAAAATTATTTTCTATAGCAAAATTGGTGTTGCTGTTGCAGCCGTGGTCTTTTTAATTATTTTGTGGTGGAATAGAATACTCAAAAGAGAAGTCTCTCAACGTGTCGTTGAGATCAGTGAGATAAATGAAGAGCTTCAGGAAAAAATGATTCAACTTCAAGCTAATCTTCATTTTCAAAAACAACTTTTGGACAGTACCTATTACTTCCTAATTACCCTCGACCACTCGGCCAAGATCTCCAACATTAATCGTAAGGCGATTGACTATTTTAATCTTTGCGAAGAATTGATAGGACGATCAGTAGGATCAACTATCATTGGTCAGATTGTTCCCCTGCATGAGATTGATGAAGTATTAAGAAATGGAACAATATATCCCTATAAAGAAAAGACTTGGGAGAAGCCCAATGCTCCCGGGCAGGCAAAAAGGATCCTAGGCTACAGTCTTTACCCTATTATTCTAGCTTCTCAGGAAATAAGTGGAGTAATTATTAACTTGCAGGATATCACAGAACAGAAAGGAATGGAAAAGGCGATTGAACGCGAAGATCGTTTGCGTTCGCTAGGGCAGCTCGTTTTAGGAATTGCCCATGAAATCCGCAATCCTCTCATGTCCATTCTTACGTACACTCAGCTCCTTCCCAAGAAAATTGACAATAGACAATTCAGGGAACTTTTTGCGCAGCAGGTTCCAGAGGAAATAAACCGACTTAATGGACTGGTTAATGAATTATTGGATTTTGCTCGTCCAAAAAAGTCTGAACCAACTTCTTTTTCATTTAATCAATTGATCGATTCCGTGACACAGTTATTTAGACAAAAGCTACAGGAAAAGAAGGTTAAAGTCTCGTTGGAACTGGCCGATGCTTTAAGAGTATTCGCCGACCTACAACAGATAAAGCAGGTGTTTATTAATATTATCTTGAATGCCATTGAGGCTGTAAATGAGGGCGGAGAAATAAAAATTCGTGGGTATAATCGGGACCATCTGGTAGTTGTCGAGATCGAAGATAACGGATTTGGAATTATCGAAAGCGATATGGATAAGATTTTCGAACCGTTTTATACGAAGAAGGCCAGCGGTGTCGGTCTGGGGCTATCGATAACCTACCAATTGCTTAAAGCCAATAAGGGGTATGTGGATGTGAAAAGTAGCCCTCATCATGGCACGACAATTATCATCCAATTACCGAAAGTTAAAGAAGGGGATAAATTATGAAAAAGAACTTGGTGGTGATTGATGATGAATCGGCAATCTGCCAATCCCTAGAATTTGCTTTAGAGGATAGGTACCATATTTATACGTCTATTAATCCTAGAGAGGCATTGCCTCTTTTTGAACAGTTAGAAATTTCATTAGTGTTACTTGATCTTAAGATCGGTCTTTATGATGGCCTTGAAGTTCTGCAGGATATTAAACGAATTTCTCCTAACACGGTGATTATCGTCATGACAGCCTACGGTAGTATTCCTTCGTCTGTTGAGGCTATGCGTAAAGGGGCTTTTTATTATATTACTAAGCCATTTCAAATGGAAGAACTCGAGGTACTTCTAAAAAACGCAGAAGAATTTTATGATTTGCATTCTAAAGTTCAATGGCTCAGTGAAGAATTACAAAAAGTTTCGGAAGGCTATGGGCTTATTGGTAAAAGTCCTGCCATAAATAAGATAATAGCGCTGATTGAAAAGACAAGAGACATAAATTCCAATGTACTAATTACTGGTGAAAGCGGCACTGGTAAGGAGATCGTTGCCAGAGCCATACATTTCCAAGGAAATCGCTGCACAAAGCGTTTTCAAACCGTAAACTGTGCTGCTATTCCCGAAAAATTGCTAGAGTCAGAACTGTTTGGGTATGAAAAGGGGGCCTTTACTGGAGCAACACAAAGGAAACCCGGACAGTTTGTTTTAGCGGACCGAGGAACCATTTTTCTTGATGAAATTGGAGAAATGGATTTTGCTTTACAGAGTAAACTTCTGAGAGTGGTTCAAGAACGAAAAGTGACTCCACTCGGGAGCACTGAGGAAAAAGGAATCGATGTCCGGATCATCGCCGCAACTAACTGTGAACTTCTCAAAGAAGTAAAGGCTAACCGTTTTCGTGAGGATCTCTTTTATCGGTTAAATGTTATCCCCATCCACGTTCCATCCCTGCGTGAAAGGAAAGAGGACATTCCCTTATTGACTCACTTTTTCATTCAAAAGCTCAGTGAACGAATGGGTAAACCCATCGAAGGAATCTCCCGGGAAGCCCAGCAGATCCTGGAAAACTACAGTTTTCCGGGGAACGTCAGAGAGTTACAGAACATTGTAGAACGGGCAATCGCGCTAACAAACTCTTCGCATATTCAGAAACGGGATTTGCCGGATGAAGTTCAAGGGATACAAACAATCAGTATAAGTGACAAGCTAATACCCGTTTATATTGGGGAGTCTTTGGAACAGGTCGAGAGAAAGCTGATCCTATACAACCTAACTTTTTGTGGGGGGAACCGCCGTAGGACTGCGCAAATGATTGGCATCGGGGAACGTACTATTCGAGAGAAGTTAAAAAGGTATGAAAAAGAGTAGAGATGTGTGAAAAACTTAATATAGGCGGCATAAATGGCAGGGCGGCAATTTTTGCCGCCTTTTATTTAATTCTATTAGGAACATATCTATTGGCTTATATCAATGTCTATCGTGCCCAATTGGGCAGGTGAAAGCTGGTGTGCGTTCATTACGACTATCTTATATAGCTTAAGATTTAAAATTATAAAAAAAAGAGTTGGCATAGAGTTTGCATTGATTATGAAGAAAGTAAAAAGAAAACCGGGAGGTATAAGAATGAAGAAGTTTAATAAACTAAGTGCTCTGCTTTCAGGCCTGCTCGTCATGACACTGTTGTTAGCCGGGTGTGGGGGACAAAAAGTTGTCAGCTCAGACAAAGAAGTCGATGCCGTGTTACAAAAGATCAAGGACACTAAGACCTTGACAGTAGGCACAGATGCAACATTCCCACCGTTTGAATTTAAAAATGAAAAGGGCGAATTTGACGGTTTCGATGTTGACTTAATGCGTGCTGTGGCTTCAGTGCTCGGTGCGGAGAAAGTTACATTTGTTGATACAGAGTTCAAAGGACTGATCCCTGGAATTCAAGGTAATAAGTTTGATCTTATTGTATCAGCTATGTATATTACTGACGAAAGAAAGAAGACCATCGATTTTTCTGATACGTATTATCCTGGTGGACTTTCAGTGATGATTAAGAAGGATAACAACAGTGTCAAGGGCATTGAAGACTTGAAAGGTAAGAAAGTAGCCGTGCAAATTGGCACGAAATCTGATAAGTATCTTCAAGAGAAATATCCGGACATCAAGTTAGTGCAAGTTGAGAAAAACGTTGAAATGTTTATGTCCCTGGAGAGCGGACGAGCTGATGCAGTCGTTACTGGTATGCCGGCTGCTAAGGTCTATGCCAAACAAAACACTTCCGTAACCGTATTAAATGACCCCATAACCCAGGAAGACTATGGTTATGGAATCCGTAAGGAAAATCCTCAATTTACAGCTGAGGTTAATAAGGCCTTAAAAACCCTTAAAGACAATGGTAAGTACCAAACCATTGCTGATAAATGGTTTGGTAAATAGGTTGTAACTCGAAATAGTAATAGGTAAGGACGGGGAGCCTATTGGGCTCCTCTTTTTACACAATTCAGAAGTTATAACTTTGGTGACATAAAGTGCAACTTGGTTCTGCCAGTGCCAAAGGCTTGGCACAAGCCAAGTTATCATACAAGGAGGTAAGTAATGCAGCTAGACTTTTTGGTCTTATTTGAAGGCAATAATCTGGTATACCTCTTGCGTGGGTTGTGGACGACAGTTAGCATGACCTTTTTAGCTTTACTTTTAAGCTCCACGATCGGGCTGGTAGTAGGGTTAGGTGGAATGTCGAAGAATAAAGTGGCATCTGGCTTAAGTTCTGCTTATTTGGCTTGGTTCAGAGGTACTCCGCTCTTAGTTCAACTTATGATTTTATATTACGGCCTAGCCATAGGGATGAGGATCGATTTAAGTGCAGGGGTGGCGGGGGTCCTGGGGCTTGGCATGTACAGTGGAGCCTATGTCTCTGAAATCGTCCGCGGTGCCATCCAATCTATTGATCGCGGTCAAATAGAAGCAGGGCGGTCACTAGGGATGAACCATTGGCAGACTATGCGTAAAGTGATTCTTCCCCAGGCAGTCCGCAGGATGCTACCGCCTCTTGGTAACGAATTTATTGCCTTAACCAAGAATTCATCCCTCTTGTCTGTAATCACTGTGTCGGAGTTAATGAGGGAGGCAAATTTAATCGTCTCGACCAATTTTAGGTATTTTGAAATATATCTTGGGGTTGCTGTTATGTACTTCATTGTCAATACCGCCATCTCTCGGACAATTCAATTCTTGGAGAGAAGAATGAATGTAGAGGAGAGACAGACATGATTAAAATTGACAGGGTAAATAAATATTTCGGGGATAATCATGTTCTAAAAGATGTTAGCCTCAATGTTCAGCAGGGTGAAGTGGTTGTCATTATTGGACCAAGTGGGTCAGGGAAGAGTACGTTACTTCGATGCATCAATTATTTAGAACAAATCCAAGATGGCCAAATTGAAATTGAAGGTCGACCTATAGGGTTGATCTCTAAAAATGGAAAGTTGATCGAAATGCCTCAAAGTGAGATCAACGAAATGCGAGCCCAAGTCGGGATGGTCTTCCAGGGTTTCAACCTCTTTCCACATTGTAACGTGGAGGAAAACATTTTAATGGCTCCTATGACCCTGAACAGAGTAAATAAACAGGAAGCTACCGAACTCGCTCATGAGCTGTTGCGGAAAGTGGGATTGTTAGATAAAGTTAAGGCTTATCCGGACAACTTGTCTGGTGGGCAAAAACAGCGTGTGGCCATCGCTAGGGCCTTAGCAATGAAACCTAAAGTGATGCTCTTTGACGAGCCGACTTCCGCGCTTGATCCGGAATTAGTCGGGGAGGTTTTAGCAGTTATGAAAAATTTAGCCGAAGAGGGAATGACCATGGTTGTTGTAACCCACGAAATGAGTTTCGCCAGGGAAGTGGCTAACCGTGTCTTGGTAATGGATGATGGCAGGTTGATCGAAGAAGGGCCGCCAGAAAAAATTTTTTCGCATCCTGACAATCCTAGAACACGCACGTTCTTGAGTAAAGTGTTACATTGTGAATAAGACCGATACAAACTCTTTCAGAAAAACGTTATGCTCCATCATATTTCTCCATTCCTCCGGAAAATTGTTGGATTACCTTACCAGAAGCCTGCGCGAGATTTTTTGAGTCTATCAAGAATGAATGCGATCAACAAGGTGTTAGCTTCTATTTCAAACAATGGGAGAGTCCTAGTCGGTTCACGCCGAATGAAGGGCTCTTTTTTGTTGTTTATTTCTAATAGCACAGAAAGGATTAATGGTGCTGTTGCTTTGGAATAATTGACCATCATATTTCAAAGAATAACTATGAATTCGCGTTTATTAGGAATAACCCAAGAATTGAGGGAGGGTTAAGATTGTCAGAATCCGAGAGTTATTATCAGTTGGCCCGTCGCAGAGGAGTAACGCGCAGGGACTTTCTCAAATTCTGCGCCTTAACGGGTGCTATGCTGGGACTTGATGCCACCGAGTTCCCTAAGATTGTCCAGGCCCTTGAAACCAAACCGCGTTTACCTGTGATTTACCTTAATTTACAGGAATGCACGTGTTGTACGGAATCGTTGTTGCGCTCTGCACATCCTCTTATTTCAGATCTGATTTTTAATATGATTTCGTTGGACTACATGGAACCGTTACAAGCAGCCGCAGGAAAACAAGCTGAAGAGGTCCGCTTAAAGACGATGAAGGATTATCCTGGAGCGTACTTATTAATAGTAGAGGGAAGCGCAACCCTAGGTGATGGTGGAGTTTATTGTACTATTGGCGGTATGTCATCGACAGAGCTTTTAAAAGAGGTCGCGAATGGTGCCGCTGCCGTCATTGCCTATGGATCGTGTGCCACAAATGCCTGCGTTCAAGGTGCTTATCCCAATCCCACGCAAGCTGTTCCGATTCGGAACGTTGTCAAAAACAAGCCAGTTATTGATGTGCCGGGGTGTCCTCCTATTGCTGAAGTGATTACGGGGACGATCGTACACTATCTTACCTATGGGAAAATACCGGAGCTGACGAACCTAGGGAGGCCGAAGGCATTCTATCAACATCGTGTTCATGATAATTGTGTACGACGAGCGTTCTTCGATGCTGGTCAGTTTGTGGAGTCCTTCGATGACGCCGGAGCAAAACAAGGATGGTGTCTGTATAAGGTTGGGTGTAAAGGTCCAACGACCTATAACGCCTGCGCAATTACAGAATGGAATGACGGGGTGAGTTACCCCATTAAATCAGGTCATCCTTGCATTGGCTGTTCGGAGAATAATTATTTCGATAATACTCCCTTCTATACACACTTGGCAAAGATCCCCAACAACGCTATCGGAAAAGATGCGGATACCATAGGGGCAGGGCTTCTTGGACTAACAGGAATCGCAGTTGCAGCCCACGCGGGAATGACTGCCGTTGTGAAAAACCGTGAAAAGAACGGAAAGGAATCGAAACATGACCAGAATCGTAATTGACCCCATTACCCGAATCGAAGGACATTTGCGTATTGAGGCAGTGGTCGAGGGAAATCGCATAATTGATGCGATTAGTGCTGGGACTGTATTTAGAGGAATTGAAAAAATAGTTGAAAACAGGGATCCTCGAGATGTATGGGCGTTTGTACAAAGGATCTGTGGTGTATGTACTCATATTCATGCTTTAGCATCGATTCGAGCAGTTGAAGATGCGCTGGATATTCGTATCCCTAAAAATGCTAATCATATTCGCAATATCATGACCGCAACCCAATTTGTCCAAGATCACGTGATTCATTTTTATCATTTGCATGGTTTTGACTGGATCGATGTTCTAAGTGCCCTTAAGGCTGACCCGGTTCAAACAAGTGCGCTGGCCCGATCCATCTCTAATTGGCCTAACTCCTCGGATGGATATTTCCGAGATGTGCAAACTAAAGTAAAAACCTTAGTAGAAAGCGGTCAACTTGGGATTTTTGCTAATGCCTATTGGGGACATCCTGCCTATCGCTTACCTCCGGAGGCTAATTTGATGGGGGTTGCTCACTATATAGAAGCATTAACCTGGCAGAAAGAAGTGGCCAAGATTCATACTATCTTCGGTGGGAAAAATCCACATCCCAACTATTTAGTAGGGGGGATGGCCAGTACCTTGAATATGGATGACAATAGTGTGATCAATATGGAACGCTTGAATTTGGTGAAGACCAAGATCGATGAGGCTCAAGTCTTTGTGGATCAGGTGCTCATTCCGGATATTTTTGCCATTGCTAGTTTTTACAAGAAAGATCTTTATGGTGGGGGAGGCGGAAATTACCTTGCCTATGGAGGAATACCAACCAGTGATATACGTGAACCGGATAGCTTCTTATTTCCCAGTGGAGTTGTATTAAACCGAGACCTCAGCAAGGTGTACGACATCGATCTCAAAGACCCCAAGCAAATCCAAGAATTTGTCTCTCATTCTTGGTATCGTTATGACGATCCTAAAGCGGGTTTACATCCCTGGCAGGGAAAGACGGAAGCTTCTTATGATGGACCGAGGCCACCTTATAATAATGTAGATGAGAAAAAAGGGTACAGTTGGATAAAGGAACCACGTTGGCAAGGGCATGCGATGGAAGTTGGTCCTTTAGCACGATTCGTAATTGCCTATGCTAGAGGAAACAAAGAGATTAAAGGGCTAGTAGATGAGGCCCTTCATCGTTTGGATCTTCCGGTGACAGCTCTTTTCTCAACCTTGGGGCGAACCCTAACCAGGGCTTTAGAATCGAAGTACTTAGTAAATCAATTAGCGGGATTTTATTCGAATTTAGTGGCTAACATTAAAGCAGGGGACAGTCAGACGTTTAACGGAGAAAAATGGGAGCCGGAGAAATGGCCTGCTCAAGCGCAGGGCGTTGGATTTGCTGAGGCACCAAGGGGTGCTTTAGGACATTGGGTTAAGATTAACAATGGCAAGGTCAGTGCTTATCAAGCCGTGGTTCCAACGACTTGGAATGCATCCCCAAGAGATGAATCCGGTCAGAAAGGACCTTACGAATCCTCTTTATTGGACACCCCCATAGTGAACGAAGACCAGCCTTTGGAACTGCTACGCACCATCCATTCCTTTGATCCCTGTTTAGCGTGTGCTACACATCTATTGACACCTAAAGGAGAGGAATATCTAAAGGTCAGGGTACTTTAAGAGAGGAGGAGTTTGAAGATGGGTATTCTTAGACGTCAAGTATATGTCTGGCAATTTCCAATACGTTTTTTTCATTGGGTTAACGCTGTGGCTATCACAGTCTTATTTCTAACTGGAATGTATATCGGACACCCTATTTTTGTGTCACCAGGCGAGGCAGTTCAGAACTTTTTTATGGGAAATGTACGTTACTGGCATGGCATATTCGCCTATGTGTTCACAGCTAATATGTTATTTCGGCTGTATTGGTATTGGGCAGGAAATGAGTACTCTAAATTCCGATTTTGGAAGAAAGATTTCTGGCAAGATGTTGTGGTGACGTTTAAGTATTATACATTTATGACATCAGAACATACGGTAAAAGTGGGTCATAATGCCCTTGCTCAACTTATGTATCTCGTATTCATTTGGATTTCCAGTCTTTTTATGATTCTCACGGGTTTTGCTATGAGCGGAGGTAGTAACCCTAATGGAATCGTGCAAGCCCTGTTTGGCTGGGTTGTTGTAAATTTTAGGGGCGAGTATCAGGTTCGAAATCTTCACCACCTTGTCGCCTGGGGATACGCTGTTTTCTTATTGAGCCACCTTTATATGGTCATCCGCCAAGATCTATTAGATGATGACGGCACGATATCTGCAATGGTTAACGGCTATAAATTCATGATATTTCGCACTGATGATCTGGAAGAAGAGACGCAAGAGCGCAGGCTACTAGAAAAGTAGATTAGATCCTTACTAACAGACAAGTAAACACTGCTTGGGTCCTACAGATGCAGGACCCAAGCAGTGCCCCATAATTCTCGGTACAATGTAACGGAACATAAAAACACCGTCCGTTGGTAGTCCGGATGCTCTCGGGATGTCCCTTGTTCACTTATTAATCGAGAGGGGTTTGAGACAAAGGATCTAGCTAAAGTTCCACAGATACTTTTTCAAATCCACGCACCCGCTTTCCTTTAAGTAGATACCTTCGTTGGATAGGAGTTGTTTTTGATCTGCCCATCCGGGAGTTAAACGACCTTGGCAGTTCACAACCCGATGACAGGGGATGTTGAGAAAATCGGGGGCATGATGCAGTGCTTGTCCAACCATTCTTGAACGTTGTGGGTAACCTGATAAAAAGGCTATCATTCCGTATGTGGCGACACTACCGAGGGGGATATCCATGACGATCTCATAAACTTTATTCGAGAATTCTTTTCCGTTCAAATCTATTCACCTAGCCGATCTTCTTTTAACACCAGTATTGACTGTCCGCATTTTTTCATTATAGTAACAAAAAAATAATTACCAAGCAAGGGAATTAGGAAAGGGCTGCATTCGAGGATTCTGTTGAATGTGACAGGTAAATAATCTTTAAATAATTGGCCAGTCTATTCTCATACATAAAGTGAGAATAGACTGGCTATTTTGCTTGTAAAAAATGCTTGTATAGGTTATAATGAGCACAAGTAATCATAAATGAGCAAAAACAATCATAGAAATGAGCAAAAACGAGTCATTGAAACATGCATAGACCAGGATTAAGCCGATGAGGAAGGTAATGAATATGTTTGCTGAAGAGCGCAAAGCGGAGATTTTGCAACTTATGGAATCCGGTAAACCTGTCAAAGTGGGAGATTTGAGTCAGAGATTTGAAGTTTCCGAATCAACGATACGTCGGGATTTGCAGGAACTGGAGAATGCTGGAATGATCCAAAGGACTCATGGAGGGGCAATTTCGATTCAATCAAGTTTTGAGTTGAGTTATCAGGAAAAAGAGATCCGTTTTTATGAGGAAAAACAAAAAATTGCCAAAGCGGCGGCGGATCTCGTAAAGGACGGAGAAACGGTCTTTTTGGACGCAGGAACAACCACGCTGCAAATGGCCTACGCCTTGCGGGGAAAAACGTTTACAGTCGCGACCAATAGTATGGAGATTGCTCAAGTTTTTGCGGAGGATCTTCAGATCGAAGTGATGGTCTTAGGTGGTAGTTTAAGAAAAAATACTCGTGCCTTGGTCGGCTTCTTAGCTAATGAGATGCTAACTCGGCTTCATTTTGACAAGGTCTTTCTGGCAGCGAACGCTGTTGACCCCGATTTTGGGGTATCGACTCCCAATCTGATCGAAGCTGAAACCAAAAGACAAATGGTGAAAGCCGGTAAAGAAGTAATCTTACTGATGGATCATTCTAAACTATGGGAAAAAGCGATGTGTAAAATTTGCAGCCTCAGTGAGATCAATTTACTACTCACGGATGATGGAATCGAGGAAGAGGATGTAAAAAGGTTAAGACAGTATGTTCAAGTTAAGATTTCAGTTCAGGGTTGAAGCGAACTAGAAGTGGACAGGAGATATGAGGAAGAACTCAATTAGGGGCGAAGGGATGTACCATGAATAAGCTAGAAAAGACGAGAATTGTTACTATAACCCTCAATCCGGCGATAGACCAAACCCTATACTTCTCCCAATTCCAGGTCGGGCAAGTTAATAGGGTTGGAAGAAAATGTTTAGATCCTGCAGGAAAGGGCATTAATGTTGCCAAGGTTATTCAAAGTTTAGGCCACGATGTAGCAGTGAGCGGTTTTTTAGGACGGGAGAATGCCAATTTTTTCGAACAGTATTTTCTAGCGGCAGGAATTTCCGACCATTTTATTAAAGTTGATGGGGCTACGAGAGTCAATACTAAAATTATTGATGAGGGCACTGGGCAGGTTAGCGAACTTAATTTTCCGGGTATTCAATATAATACTTCGAATTTTCAGGAACTGAAAAACGTCATTATGCAGTTGACCGAAGAAGCTAAACTTTTTGTTCTCTCAGGGAGCTTGCCAGAAAATGCACCTCTGGATCTCTACGGGGAGTTGACTGAAATCCTGAAGAGTTATGATTGTAAGGTCTTTCTGGATACCAGTGGAGGTGCCTTGGCAGAGGGACTTAAAGCGAAACCCTATGCCATCAAACCAAATCTGACTGAATTAGAGCAATTAATGGGTCAATCCCTAGAACAGGAAAGAGATGTTTTATACGCAGTTGAGACGTTAATATCTGGAGGGATCACTAAAGTCGTGATTTCACTGGGAGGAAATGGGGCGTTAATCGCAGATGGAAGGCAACGTCTATTAGTTCGACCACCCGATGTCAGGGTTAGCAGTACTGTGGGGGCTGGAGATGCTCTGGTTGCCGGAATGGTCTATGGAGAAGCTCAAGGAATGTCCTTGGAGGAACAGGCCCGTTGGGCCACAGCGGTTGCTGCTGCCTCCGTTGCTCAACAAGGAACCCAAGCCGGCCAACTTTATGAAGTGGAAAAACTTATACCCAACGTAATCATTAAAGAATGGAAGGTGTAACGCATGAAAATTACGGAGCTATTGGCGGATGATTCGATTTTATTAGGCCTTAAGGCTGAGACCAAGGAAGATGTTTGGAAAACTCTGGCTCACAGCTTTCAGGAAATCGGGGCGGTTCATGATGTAGCGCAGTATTTAGCAGACGTAGCCGTAAGGGAAGCGAAGGGCACGACGGGAGTTGGGTTTGGAGTAGCCATTCCCCATGCCAAATCTGAAGGGGTTACCAGACCGGCCTTGGCCATGGCCCGACTGGAAAAGGAAATCGATGTTCAGTCGATGGATGGTTCCCCAGCAGATCTTTTCTTCCTGATCGCGGCACCCACCCAAGGGGAGGATATTCACCTGCGGGCTCTTTCGAAATTAGCGAGGTTGCTGATGCATGGTTCTTTTCTGGAGTCTCTCAGAACGGCTAAAACCCAAGCAGAAGTCAAGGCGGCGATAGAAGCGCACGAGAGTTAAACGTTAAGAAGGAGGGGGAAAGCTTATGAAATTCGTAGCCATCACATCTTGCCCTACAGGGATAGCCCATACCTATATGGCGGCAGAGGCCCTGCAAGTGGCCGCTAAGAAAATGGGACATGAGATTAAAGTCGAGACACAAGGGTCTGTCGGTGCCGAAAACGTTCTTACTCATGAGGATCTGGCGCAGGTAAAAGCTGTCATTATAGCTGCGGACACGTCCATCGACAAGAGTAGATTTGCTGGAATGACTATTATTGAAGTTTCAACGAAAGAGGCAATTAAAGACGCCAAAGGCTTGCTTACCGCGGCGACAAACGCAAAAGGAGGCGCAATCAATCAGGTGGATCAAATTACTCAGAACGGTTCGAGTAGACCTGAGGGAAAGGAATCCAAAACAGGTGTTTATAAACATTTGATGACGGGCGTGTCCTTTATGATTCCGTTCGTGGTGGCAGGGGGCTTGCTGATTGCTTTAGGTTTTGCCGTGGGTGGAATTTATGTTTACAATGTTCCGGGAAGTTTCGGGGAAACGTTATTTTCGGCTGGTAAAGCCGCCTTTACGTTGATGGTTCCAATCTTAGGAGCCTATATTGCGTTTTCGATCGCAGATAGGCCGGGTATTGTTCCAGGTATGATTGGTGGTTTAATGGCCGCTAATAATGGCTCAGGCTTCTTAGGAGCTATGGTTGCCGGTTTTGCGGCAGGGTATATCGTGTTGGCGATTAAAAAGTATATTAAACTTCCGAAATCCCTGCTAGGATTAATGCCAATTCTGATTATCCCAGTGCTTTCAACGGCCATTATGGGCCTGCTGATGGTTTATGTAATTGGTAAACCTATGACTTCATTTAACACGACTTTAGCAGCCTGGTTAACCTCCTTAAACGGTACAAACGCTGCGTTACTGGGCATAATATTGGGTGCGATGATGGCCTTTGACATGGGTGGTCCGGTTAATAAAGCCGCCTATACGTTTGGAGCCGCAACGGTAGCCACTGGTAACCCATCAGCGATCATGGCTGCAGTGATGATCTCAGGTATGGTACCTCCCCTGGCCATAGCCCTTTCAACGGTTCTAACGAAGAATAAATATACCCTAGAAGAGAGAGAAGCCGGAAAGGCTAATTGGGCACTAGGTTTATCCTTTATCACGGAAGGTGCCATTCCGTTTGCGGCAGCCGATCCCTTGAGAGTTTTGCCATCCATCATGATTGGCTCAGCAGTTGCTGGGGGAATATCTATGGCGTTTGGGAGTACCATCATCGTGCCCCATGGGGGAATATGGGTCTTAGCGATTCCTCATGTTGTAGCCAATTTGGTTCCCTATGTTCTAGCGCTGCTCGTAGGAACCCTTGTATCAGCTTTCATCCTTTCAGCGGTTAAAAGACCCGTTACAAAATAGATTCCTTGGGAGGTATTGGAAATGATTACCAAAGAAATTACCATTAGGAACAGCTCAGGGCTCCATGCCCGACCTGCTTCTATGTGGGTCCAGATGGCTAGTCGTTATCAAAGCAGTATCAAAATCAAATCCAACAATTCTGAGGTGGATGGTAAAAGTATTCTAGGAATTTTGTCGCTAGGGTTAGCTTCAGGTAGTCAGTTTGAGTTGATCGTAGACGGTGAAGATGAACAGGAAGCTGCCGAGAGCTTAGAAACTCTCGTAAAAAACTTGGAAAACCAGGGTGAGTAAAATGGATATGGATAAAAACAGTTGGCTTGGTTTAGGGGTATCTGCGGGACGAGCCGCGGGCAAAGTTTGGCTTCTTCGGACCTTTGCGTCAGAGTTGGAGTTTGAACAGGAGGGTGAGATCGATGCAGAACAAGAATTGGCACGATCGCAAAAAGCTGTTGAACTCACCAACCACAGACTTACCCAATACGAGCAACAAGTTCGGACTGAAAAAGGGGAAGAGTTTGCGCAGATCTTTACGGCCCATAAACTATTGCTTACCGATCCTGCCTTTATAGGCGAGGCCCAAAAGAGAATTAAATCTCGAAATTTACTGGCCGAGCAAGCTTTGAAAGAAGTAGCAGCAGAAGCGGTTCAGATGCTCCAGAATATCCCTGATCCGTACTTTCAAGAACGCGCTGTCGATGTGCAAGATGTGCTGGAACAACTGCTCCAGAATTTGCTCGGCGCCCAGGGGTCTGGTGCTGCCTCCTTTCCGGAAACAGGGGATTGGATCGTTGTGGCAGAAGAACTGACACCGGCCCAAACCATTGCGTTGCCTAAGGAGCGGGTACTGGGTTTTATCGTACGCAAAGGAGGCAAAACATCTCATGCAGCCATTCTGGCCCGGACTTACGGGATCCCGGCGGTTAGTGGGGTTGACGCTTCATGGGAGGAATTGACGGACTTAACATGGGCTGAACTAGACGGTGATGAAGGTTCTGTCAAGCGATCTCCAGAGGGCATTACCTTTACTAAAGAAAATGATTCGGGCGAAGAGGAACAAGAGAGTCTGACTGGGATATTCGGAAATATGGTTCTGGCCGCCAATGTCGGAAGTCCGGAAGATTTGCCGTTGGTGCAGAAATTTAAAGCGCAGGGAGTAGGGCTTTACAGGACTGAATTCTTGTTTATGGGGGATCAACTACCTTCAGAGGAAGAGCAGGTAGAGGCTTACAGCAAAGTGATTGCCGCCTGTGCACCTCATTTGACCGTTATCCGAACGTTGGATATTGGCGGGGATAAAAAAGCACCTGCTTTAGAGCTGCCGAAAGAACAAAACCCCTTCTTAGGTGTACGGGCTTTGCGCCTGTGTTTGCGCAGACCGGAGGTATTTAAGGTTCAGCTTCGGGCGATCTGGCGTGCTTCGGCAGCAGGTCCGTCAGCTGTGATGTTTCCTATGATTGCTACACTTGAGGAATTGCTCCAAGCTAAGGAACTGCTCCAGATAGCTCGGGACGAAGTGGTAGGAGAAGGATGGGCTATTGGCAAACTGGACGTAGGCATGATGATCGAAATTCCTGCAGCCGCTTGGAATTCTCAACGTTTAGCCACAGAGGTTGATTTCTTTAGTATCGGTACGAATGATCTGACCCAGTATATGTTGGCGGTAGATCGAGAAAACAATGAGCTGGCAGACTTATATCAACCGCATCACCCAGCGGTATTAGGCATGATTGCCCGAGTGAGCCAAGCCGCAGAAAAGGCTGGCATTTGGGTGGGCATTTGTGGTGAGGCCGGAGGAGACAGTTTATTGGCACCTTTCTTCGCCGCATTGGGGATCAAGGAACTAAGCATGGCCCCGGGGTCATTGCCTAAAGTCCGTCAGACTCTGACCAAGTTGACCTTTGAGGGTGTGGACAAGCAGATGTTCGTGGACTCAGTTCTGGATTGTGCCACTGCAGCAGAGGTTATGGAGCAATTAAATAGATTTAGTGCATGATTGGATATCGGTCTAAATAATTCTTAGGGTAGGCGGTACTATTTAACAAGGGTTGAATTCTTGAGATTCAACCCTTGTATTAATTCTTGTGAGAAAGAAGGTGAAAAATTGCTTACGGTACGCCAGTTAGTTGAGGAATTCAAGTTTGAGGTTCAAGCGGGACATGAAGGATTAGACAAAGAAATCTCGGAATACAGCTTAAAACGTCCGAGTGCCGAATTGGCGGGATATTTAGTGCATTTGACTCCCCAGCGCCTGCAAGTGTATGGGAGGACTGAGTTAGGACTCATCCAGCAATATGAAGAGACAGAACGGCGCGAGCATCTAGCCCAAGTGATGGTGGCAGGAGTCCCCTGCGTGATTATCACCCGAGGTTTGGCAATCCCTCGAGAGTTTATTGAATTAGCAGAGGAACGCAAAATACCTCTCTTAACAACTCACCGATCAACGACTCAACTTTTTTATCTATTAATCCGTTACCTCACGAATCAGTTAGCTCCCCGTACCCTAGTGCATGGAGTGTTAGTTGACGTATATGGCGTCGGGGTTTTGATTACCGGTGAGAGTGGGATCGGCAAAAGTGAGGCAGCTTTAGAATTAATCAAAAGTGGTCATTTATTGGTGGCTGATGATGCTGTGGAAGTTCGTCGGGTCGATGAAGAAAGTTTGCGAGGCACTGCCCCTATTCGGATTAAACACTTGCTTGAAGTGCGCGGTTTAGGAATTCTTGATGTGACGACCCTATTTGGAGCGGGTGCAGTACGAGACGAAAAAGATATCCAGTTTATTGTACACCTAGAAGAATGGCAGCAAGAAAAGTTATACGACCGGTTAGGAATTGATCCACCTCAAACACGGCAGATCTTAGGGATCTCAATTCCGGAGATCACCGTTCCAGTTCGTCCGGGGCGTAATCTAGCCACCATCATTGAAGTCGCAGTGATGCAAAGGCAAATACCCTCGTCAGGACACCCATTCCGTTCTTTTTAGTCCGTTTGCAAACGCCTCCCGATGTTTATTAAATCCAAATTTTAACTTAATAGGAAATAAGGGCAGATCAATGTTTTGTTGGCATAGTAATTGCATCTTATGCATAGGGACAAAGATGGGGAGCTAAAGGAGGTTGAAATTGACAAAATGACAAAAGTAATACGTCTTGAAGAAGCTATCAGTAAGATTGAGAATGGAATGACCATAATGGTCGGAGGGTTTATTGGATGTGGAGCTCCAAGCCAACTGCTGGAAGAGGTCTGTCGGATGGAACTCAAAGAGCTGACCCTCATCGCCAATGATACGGGTATCCTCGGGGATGCGATGTCTCAACTCATCGTGGAACGATGCGTTAGTAAGCTCATTGCAACCCATATCGGCACGAACAAAGAAACCGGAAGGCAAATGTCAGCCAATGAGCTTGAAGTCAAGCTGGTACCCCAAGGAACGTTAGTCGAGCAGATTCGGGCAGCCGGCGCGGGTTTAGGAGGAATTTTGACCCCAACTGGGATTGGAACGATTGTGGAGGAAGGGAAACAGAAGCTTGTAGTCAATGGTACAGAATATCTTCTCGAACTCCCTGTTCGCGCTAATGTAGCCTTACTAAATGCCTATAAAGCGGATAAGGCTGGAAATCTTGTCTATCGTCGTGCTGCTCGCAATTTTAATCCAATCATGGCAATGGCCGCAGACCTTGTCATTGCTCAAGTGGACCATATCGTGGAAGTTGAGGAAATCGACCCAGATGAAGTCATGACCCCGGGTATATTTGTGGATTATTTAGTTCAGAAACAGCCGCGGGAGGTGACTAACGTTGGATAAGGAAGCAAGAATGGATTGGCTTGTTAAACGAGTGGCTCAAGAATTCAAAACTGGAGATGTCGTTAATTTAGGGATCGGAATCCCTACTAAAGTTGCTAACGCCCTACCCGAAGGAATAAAGATCATCCTTCAATCTGAAAACGGCTATTTGGGTGTTGGTCCTGCACCTGAAGCTGGAAAAGAAGATCCGGATATGGTTAATGCTGGAGGTCAATATGCTACCATCTTACCGGGCGGTTGCAGTTTTGATAGTGCCATGTCCTTCGCCATCATTAGAGGAGGTCATGTGGATGCTACAGTGTTAGGAGCTCTTCAAGTGGATGAAGAAGGAAATTTGGCAAGCTGGATGATTCCAGGCAAGATGGTTCCTGGAATGGGTGGAGCAATGGACCTGGTAGTCGGTGCACGACGCGTGATTGTTGCAATGGAGCATGTTGCCAAAAATGGTGGCCTGAAAGTTCTGAAGAAGTGCACTTTACCGTTGACAGCAGCAAAGCAGGTCAATCTGATTGTCACGGATATGGGGGTTATCGAAGTAACCTCCAAGGGTTTGGTGCTTAAAGAAATTGCACCGGGTTTAACCTTCGAGGAAGTGCAAGCATGTACAGAGCCTATACTAATCATACCGGAAAAGTATTAGTTTGAGCGAACTCGCTTCGCTCGATAATTCAGTGGGGGTCTCTACCCTCCCCCACTGAATTAGAAGGTATAATAATGAATTGTGCAGAATTCAGCTCCCGACGGTCATGGACGACCTAGTGTCGCTGTAGCCAAGGATGGCGAGAAGCGACCACTTATAGAAGTAGGAGACTTGTTTAAAGAGTTAAGGCAGAAAGGAGTGTTTCAATAAATACTATGAAGCAAGGAATTCAGGCCGACCAGGTTTTCAAGTGTGCTGTAGTTCAGTCAAATCCCATTATTGGAAATAAAGCATACAATTTAGCCAGAGTATTGAAAACGATGGAAGCCGCGGCGGCAAATGGAACTAAACTTATTGCCTTTACTGAAGCTGAATTGACAGGATATTCTTTTAACGACTATCACGAAGCTAAAATCTACGCTGAGGAAGTCCCCGGACCAAGCACCAGAACAATAGTTAATAAAGCCCGCAAGTACGATATCTACGTGGTAGTCGGTTTATTGGAACATTTACAGGATAAATTATTTAATACAACCGTCCTAATCGGACCTGAGGGGATCATTGGCAAGTACCGTAAGACTCACCGGATCTACCTCGGAGCTGATCGATTCTCAGAGAAAGGGGATATACCTTATACTGTTTATTCCACCCCTATTGGAAATATTGGATTAATTATCTGTTACGACCTCCTGTTTCCCGAAGCCAGTCGGGTTTTGGCCTTGCAAGGCGCAGATATTATTGTTAATTCTACCAATTTACCCTCAGGCTCAGAAAGCTTTATCGATACTTTGCTTCCTGCCCGCGCCCTAGAGAACAGGGTATTCATGATCGCCTCCAGCAGGGTCGGTATGGAAAGAGGGATGCCATTTATCGGGGCCAGTTCCATCGTGGATCCTTACGGCAGGTTTCTGGCCCAAGCCGGTTCGGATCAGGAGGAAATAATTTATGCTGACATCAAAGTGGGAAGAGCCCGCAGTAAGCAAACCATCATCAAATCTGGAGAGTATGAGTTTAATATATTCAAAGACCGTCGGCCTGAGTTCTATGGTGAACTATGTTTGAAACGAGAAAACAGAAAAATTTGATCTGTGGTATGTTATCCTGAAAAAACTCCGCATTACATTAAAGTGATGCGGAGTTTTTGGTTTAAGTGTTTTTTTGAGTGGAGATGAATTCTATTCCCTTATATTAACCGAAAAATCAATAACCCGGCGCTAAAGACAATTCCTGCCCAAATTAGGGCCATCACGCAGTATCCCATAATATCGCGGACATTGAGCTTGGCAATAGCAAGAAGTGGCAAAGCCCAAAACGGCTGGATCATGTTGGTCCATTGGTCGCCATAAGCTATACTCATTGCGACAGTAGCTGGATCAACACCTAGTTTTAGCGCAGCAGGAATGTTGATTGGCCCTTGAACAATCCACTGGCCCCCACCGGACGGGACAAATAGATTAATGATTCCGCCGGCCAAGAACGTAAATAATGGGAAGGTAATCTCGTTGGAAAAAGAAACAAAGCCGTTGGCGATTAAGGCTGCTAAGCCGGAAGTAACCATGATGCCTTGAATTCCTCCATATAGAGGGAACTGCAAAGCGATGCCGCCTGCACCTTTGATCGCTTCATTGACGGCACGGACATAGTTAATAGGTCTAAGATGGAGTATTACGCCAAGGATTAAGAAAATAAAAATTACGATATTTAGATTGAGATCAAAGCCTTTCATGGCAAAATGACGGACTAGATAAATCACACCGCCAAGGGCAAAGAGCATATTGATAATAATCGAATTTTCCAACCGGCTAGCAAACGTAGGGCCAGTCGATGCCAGATGAGGTGATGCGGTTGCTGCCGATTGGGCTTTGGCCTCCTCGGCAGCCACGAGATCGTGATCAAGCGAAATAACGTCGTCCTGTTTTTTAGATTTGGCTATTAAGTAGAAAAGTACGGGCATAGTTAGAATAAGAAACCAAGTGATGACTAAATTTTCAGCCGAGAAAACTGTACGGGACATGGGTATTATCCCAGTCAGTTTTTCAACCAAGTGTCCTTTAGTGGCCACAGCCAAAGGTATTGAACCGGAAATCCCTCCGTGCCAAACTACAAAGCCTGCATACCCTCCGGCCACAAGCAATGGGTAATCGCTACCCTTAACCTTTTTGCCAAGTTCTCTTGCCAGTAAAGCAGCGACGACCAAGCCAAAACCCCAACTCACAAAGTTGGCCATCCCGGCAATGAGAACGACTAAAAACGCTGCACCTGCTCCAGTCTTGGGAATGGAGGCTACGGACGATAGAATCTTCTTAATCGGAGGACTGGAAGCTAACGAATGTCCAGTAACCAGAATCAGGATCATCTGCATGGCAAATGTGAGAATACCCCAAATCCCATCACCCCACATTCCGATCAAGTCCAACGGACCTTTACCGGTTAGGAGCAAAGCAAGAATATAGGCTATAAACGTAAGGACAATGGCAAACAGATAAGCATCCGGTAAGTACTTCTGAACAAGATTAACAAAAAACTTAGACATTTTATTTAACATTGAACAACCTCCTTTAGCATTATCATTATGTTGTATTGACTTCTAATATAATTTAATCGTTTAATCATCACCTCCGTAAGAAAACTCTTTGAAGCTAAAAATTCTTAAAGGTTTTCGGATCCTAAAGAAGAGTCATTATCTTAAGAATTTTCAGAGTATTAGTATCATATATGCAAGATTTATTCCATTAATCCTTTCTGATATTCATGAGACAATAATTAGTCATTTTCTCTCTCCGTGGGTAATTAAGAGATGAGAAACAGTTGGACAAAATAATATAAGTGTGAAAAATTATGCAGCTCTGCTGCGCAATTCTCTGCACTTATAACCAATAAAAAGTATAATTTCATGATACAATCACAACCACCCGCTCAGCGGGTGGTTTGCTCTAGCCCTATAAGGGCTGGGTACAGGCTGAGCCTAAAGGCTCGCTGAAAGTTTCGCCAACCGCACCCTGTCCCGAACTACCCCTAAAGGGGTTGCGGGGCTATTTTTTCTTGTTCTTTTCTACTGGCTCACCCGTAAACGGGTCAACAAACTCTTTGATAGTTAGCTGATCTGCCGCGATATCCTCTTGTAATTGTTTACGGATATATTGTTCTATTGCCTTTTTGTTCCTCCCTACTGTATCTACATAATAGCCTCTGCACCAGAAATGCCTATTCCCATACTTGTACTTTAAGTTCGCATGCCTATCGAAGATCATCAACGAACTTTTTCCTTTGAGGTATCCCATAAAACTTGATACACTTAGTTTCGGAGGAATAGACACTAACATATGAATGTGGTCTGGACATGCGTTTGCTTCTATGATTTCTACTTTCTTGTAATCACACAATGTCCTTATTATCTTTCCTATATCCCCTTTGATTTTTCCATAGATTATTTGCCTACGATATTTTGGGGCAAACACTATGTGATATTTACAGTTCCACTGCGTATGTGCTAAACTTTCTGTATCCATTGGGATCTACCTCCTTTGTCTTAGTGCGGCTGACGAAACCGGCACTATTTTAACAAAGGTAGGTAGTTTTTTCTACTCATAGCTAAAGCTTTTTGGAACCACCTGCATAGCAGGTGGTTTTCGTTTAGACAAGAAAGGCACGCAGTATTTCTACTGCGTGCGCCTTTTCTGTACTTATTTCCGCTGTCCGTGCAAAATGGGCACGCGTTTCCGATTCACGCTAATCCATGTTCCTGGATCTTATAAAGTAAACCGCGCCGGGAAATTTGTAATAGCCTGGCTGCATGAACCCGGTTTTCATGGGTTAGTTTGAGTGCTTCGGCAATATGCCTTTTTTCTGTATCTGCTAATGCCTCTCGCAGGGGAGTAAATGTTGTACATTCTGTCGCATGCAAAGTGACGGGTTTTCCGAATTCTTCCTTGCTGATTTCTAAGGGAAGGTGCTCCGGTAAAATGATTTTGGAGTTACTCATGATCAGAGCATGTTCAATCGCATTTTCCAGTTCGCGCACATTGCCTGGCCAGGAATAACGGCTTAGAACGGTATAAACTTCCGGAATAAAAACGACACCTTGCCTTCCTATATCGGAAGCATAACGGGAAAGCAGATAATCTGCTAGGAGGGCTATATCGTCGTCCCTCTCACGTAAGGGGGGGAGATTAATAGAGACTACATTCAAGCGATAGTATAAATCTGAGCGAAAGCGTTTTTCTTCGACTTCTTTTGGCAAATCCCGGTTAGTGGCGGCAATGATGCGAACATCTGTTTTGAAGGTTTTGATTCCACCGACCCGTTCAAATTCCCGTTCCTGTAAAACTCTTAGGAGTTTGACCTCGAGGGCAGGGCCAAGTTCAGCTATCTCATCGAGAAAAAGGGTGCCTCCTTCAGCCAATTCAAACTTACCAGGGCGCTGGGATATGGCGCCGGTAAAAGCCCCTCGTTCATGACCAAACAATTCACTTTCCAGCAGACCTTCCGGAATCGCCCCGCAGTTGACCTGGAGAAAGGGTTTTTGCCAGCGATCGCTGTTATAATGTATTGTTCGTGCCACCATACCTTTACCTGTACCACTTTCTCCGGTAAGTAAAACAGTGGCTTTGGAGGCAGCAACCCTACCGATGCTTTTATATACATCTTGGATCTTGGGGCTTCTGCCGATAAGCTGACCCGGTCCGGATGTTACCCGGCTCAATGTACGCACCTGTTCGGTTAAGTATTCGAGATCTTGGGTTAGTTTTCTTATATGGGTGCTTCCTTCACCTACTTTACTCTCAACCCAAATATGTCCATGATGGATTTCTATGATCTTGGAACTTACCGCCAATCCTAGACCCGTTCCTCGATCCTTGGTTGTGAAAAAAGGATCGAAAATCCGGGGTAGGTTTTCCGACAAGATACCAGTTCCGTTATCTTCGATGTTTATTTTCACACCCTCCGCAGCGGAAACAGAAGATACGATAACTTTCCCAGTTTGATTTGGCAAGGCCTGAACAGCGTTCAATAGCAAGTTAACCAACACCTGTTTGATATGTTCACTATCCACATAAACCCAACTTACTGAGGGATCTAGTTCTTGCTGTAATAATACGGAGTTTCTTTTCATAATCGGCGCTAGTAACGTAAGGGTTTCCTGTAACAGTTCATTAGGGTTTACCATGATCACATTGTTTTTTGAGGGCTTAGCAAAGTACAAAAGGTCCTCCACGATGGAATTAAGGCGATTTATCTCTTTGATAATCACATCTCCGAAAACCCGGGAAGAATTATCGGGGGGTAATTCATCTAAAACTATTTGAACGCTCCCTGAGATAGCTGCAAGTGGATTTCGGATTTCATGTGCTACACCGGCTGCCAATTCCCCGACTGCAGCCAAATGGGAAATTTTACTGACCCTTTCTTCAAGTTTTTGGCGCTCTGTCAGATCTTTAAATACGACCACTGCCCCCAGAATATCCTTTCCATTCTTCAATGGGGACGTGCTTACACTGATGAGGACGGTAGCGTCATCAGGACGCGAGAGCTCTACTTGGTAGCCAATGAAAATTTTGCCTTTATTTATAGTTTCAAGCAATGGGTCACTAAATGAAAGGTTATTCCCAAAGAAACTTATTAATTTCTCGGCTAGGGAATCCTTGGATAATCCGGTGATAGTGCAGGCAGCATCATTAAGGGCAGTAATCCTGCCTTCAACATCTACGGTAATAATACCGTCAGCCATGCTTTGCATGATGATTTCGGTATGGGAACGGGTATTCATTATACTTTGAGCCATTTTGTTAATAGCTAGGGTAATTTCGCCAAATTCAGCTGCAGTTTCCGGCAAGCGATAGGTTAAGTCATCACGGAGTCTCCTAAGACCAGTGATAATACGTTGAATGGAATTGGAGATCTGGTTGGCGAGAGGTAAAGCGGTACCTAAACCTACGGTTAAAGCAAAGCCTAAAGCTAGATACATTACAGTTGTCATGGCCATTATTTGTTTCCAGATACTCACTGTCAGTTCATTAGCCCAAGTGTAACCAATGACTTGCCTGTTACGGATCAAGGGAACGATCAGCGTCAAGTATGTAGAAGACAAAGAAACCGTAAATAGTATCGTGAATTTGCTTTAGAACTCATCCTTGACAGCTCTTAAAAATGGCAAGGGTTTGTGGGTGCGATTTTGCACCACAAAGTTGAAACAAGGGGACAGGTTCAGTGTTTTGGATTTGGAAGCCAAAACAACTAACCTGTTCCCTTGTTTTCTTTTCCTTCCCCTTGTTTTCCCTTGAGCCATTAGTCAATTACGTTTGTTTTGTGGTATATTATTTATCAACGATAATTAAGAACTATATGGGAGGGTACTTTATGGATAACCAAAAAACATTAGAGAATTTAATGGAAGCTTTTGCTGGAGAATCTCAGGCTAATCGAAAATATATTGCTTACTCTAAAAAAGCTGAAGCAGATGGTAAAAAGAATGCTGCGAAGCTTTTCAAAGCAGCTTCAGATGCCGAAACCATTCATGCCCAAAAGCATTTCGAGGTTGCCGGTAAGATTAAATCAACAGTAGAAAATTTAAACGATGCAGTTAATGGAGAGAATCATGAATACCAAAGCATGTATCCAGAATTTTTAAAAGTGGCACAAGAAGAAGGAAATCAAGCTGCAGTGCGAACGTTTACATATGCTCTAAAGGCCGAAGAGGTTCATGCAAGACTATATAAAGAAGCACTAGATAATCTGGAGCAGGAGGAAGAAGTATTCTACTATCTTTGTCCTATTTGCGGAAACATTGAGAAGGTAGTGCCCGAAAGATGTTTTTCTTGCGGTACTTTGGGAACCAAATTCATTAAGTATTAGAAATTGGCTTCAATGGATGAACTGCCACATGATTGCTTTATACAAGTTAAGATGTAATCCCTAGTCTCAAATCCTCACCTTTAACTAGGGGGGATTCTTTTATTTACTTAGGTCGAAAACGAACTATAAGGACAAGCGGCTAAATTGGTGTTCCAAATATGGATAGCTGCTACATATTTGAACACTTCTTACGAAGACAGGATAATAAGGCACTTTAAGCGTTAACTAACAAAGGTTGTTCCATCGCAGAACAACCTTTGTTAGTTTAGGTTTAGACAAAGACCGGGGCCTACAATAGTTAAACAATTCAGAATATTGGCATAAACATTGCATGTATAAGAGTAGAAGGAACTAGTCATAAAGAAATGGAGGTGAAAGTAGCTAAAGACGTTACGTTTGAATCCTTAAGTTTAGCCAAAATAAATGTTGAGGAGATGAAACAATGGCAAAGATGCATCCCTAAGTAGGAGAAAGGAGAGATTAGTATGACAACAGCATTATTAGTTGTGATAGGTGTTATGTGGTTGCCTGTTGCATTACTCTTTTTGGGTTATGGTGAGCCAAAAGGAACTGGTGCGGCTACTAGTTTTGTAGGAATTATAGTTGTCATTGGAGCTATAATTCAGTCATCGTACTTTAAAGATCCATTGACAGGCGGATTGCTTCTTGCTCACGCGGTATTTTATTTATCTGTTTCTTATGCGCTTTTGACGGGTTTAGAAGACATGAGATCTATAGGTAATGTTGCCTTAACTGTCGCAATAATTTCTAGCATTTATGCAATAATATTTTTTAGTGGATCAAGTCTAGTAGCAAAAAGTAACTATTTAGGTTTAGCGTGCGTAGGTTATGTGGTTCTGACGTTAGAAGTCTGGTTAAATGCCTATGGTAAATTCCCTGCCAAAGGTCTGGCTTGGTCTTTAATTGCTTGGACAGTGGTTGGACTTTGGATTCCTGCTTATAATTTAATGGTTTTTGGAAAGCTTCCATTTTAAATTTGTTAAAAATAATTATGAAAAGCGACGTAAGAAGTGTTCCATTATGGATAATTGTTCCATAATGGAACACTTCTTACAAAGACTGGATAATAAGGAAATTTAAGAGCGCGTTAGGAAGGGGTGTTCCATTGTGGAACATCCTTTTTTTTAGGGTTAGACAAAGATCAGGGCCAGCAGTAGTTTAACAATTCTGAATATTGGCATAAACATTGCATGTATAAATAGTAGACGGGACGGGTTACAAACCAAATGGAGGTGAAAGTAACTAAAGACGTTACGTATGAATCCTAAAATTTAGTCAAAATAAATGTTGAGGAGATGAAACAATGGCAAGGTATGACAAAATGGCTTATGGCAGTGCAGCCGAAATGATCTTCGGTTCAGCTAAAAATCCAATAACCTATGGCTAGGGTTTTTCGGTTGGCTCAGGTAACAGGGACAGCCCTGATGACCACCACAATGACCGCTTTTGAGAAAATATCGAACCAATTGACTCATGCGGTATCGATATACCGTTTGTTTGTGGCGGTGGAGCGGTATCTAACGAGTAAGTCACTGCTTACAAGTTAGGGGTCTATGGCAAAGATGCTCAGCAAGCTCCTAAAATGATATCTGACGTATCAAATGGCTTTAGTTGGCAGGAACTGAGAGAGAAATATAACTAAGAGTATGGTAGCAGGGTGAGAGTTGAAAAAGTCATGTGGTGGTTCCAGCCCTAATACCTTGACCTGGCTACTTCAAATAAAAGCTAACCCGGTAACGGGGTTGATTTTTGCCTATATATTTAGCCACAGAAAAAACAGTTTACACTAAAGGTCCTTTAGTTTAATTTTGCTTTTTAAATTATTAAATGAAGGAGTTGTTTAAACAATGTCCCAAGAAATTTTGGATCGGCTAAAACAAGGGGTTATCGATTACGACGAGGATGCAGTCAGTAATGCGGCCAATGAAGCTTTGGCCCAAAACGTCAATCCGCATTCAGCGGTCTTTGACGGACTGGTACTTGGCATGGTTGAAGTCGGTCGTCTGTACGAGGAACAAGAGTATTTCGTACCGGAAATGTTAATGTGCGCTGACGCTATGTACGTTGGACTGAACATTCTTAAACCCCATATGTCTAAAAAAGAAGGTGCCTCAAAAGGGGTTGTCGTAATGGGCGTTGTCCAGGGCGATGTGCATGACATAGGCAAGAACATCGTTCGCATGATGTTTGATGCCTCCGGCTTCGAAGTTCATGACCTTGGAAGGGACGTACCTCTTGACAAGTTTGTCGAGGAGCAACTGAAAACGGATTCAGATATGGTTTGTCTCTCGGCAATGATGACCACGACGATGGTGGGGATGAAAGAAATTATTGAAAAGATCAAGGAAAAGAATCCCAAGTGTAAGATTATGATTGGCGGGGCGCCGGTAACCAGTGATATAGCTTCGCGTTGGGGTGCTGACGGCTATGCCCGGGATGCCAACAATGCGCTCAAAGATGCCATTAATATGATTGCCTCGTTGAAAAGTATTTCTTAGTAAAGTTAATCGATGAGTATTCTTAGTTATGGTAAGGCCGTAAAATAGGCTATTTAAGTAGAAACTTGGGTGATGACAGCCAGTCTCCATAGTCTGAAAGAGGTATTTTCAGTGCGGGGTCATTGAGATAGGGTTCTTTTCGCATATATTGTTGCACACTCAAAATGACTTTGAAAGCGGATGTGTTCAGTGAAGTCGTTAAGAGCCTTATGATCATGAAAAAGGTTTCTCTTCATAATAGTAAAGAATTATCGATTACTATTATTTACCATAGTTTCTGAAAATTTGCCTAATTTCTAACAAAAGTATTTTTTATATGATAAAATATACTTAGCATCTCTAATTTTCTTAGGCAGTGGAGTTGAATCTTAAGGTAAGTGCGGTGTGCTAACATGAGACATAAAGCAGAGAGAATAAAATCAGCCTGGTCAAAATTCATTGAAAATTCTGAAATTGAGCCTTATATTATTAGAGAAGCCGTTGCGAATTCTTGGCAGCGCTGTTGGGACCGACGGCTTAATCCTTATGCACAAATTGATCAGTTACTTAATCAGCAAGAGATATTGGCTAAACCACAGCAAGAACTGATTTCACTCACTACGCCTTTTGTGAATAATTTGTATAATTTCGTTAAAGGTTCGGGCTTTTTGGTTATTTTAGCTGACAACCGCGGAGTGTTACTAGAGGTCTTGGGTGATCCGGTAGTGAAGCAAAAGGTAAAACACCTGGGATTTGCAAAAGGAGTAGATTGGAGTGAAATCTCAATAGGTACTAACGCAATTAGTTTGGCTCTCATTGAAAAGAAACCTTTACAAGTTTTCGCAACTGAGCACTATTGCCGAGTCTTTCATGATTTGACCGGAGCGGCAGCACCTGTTTTAGGACCAAATAAAGAATTACTGGGAGTGCTTGTATTATTCGGCATTTACCTAGATTACCATCCCCATAGTCTAGGTATAGTAGTAGCAGCAGCTCGAGCTATTGAAAATCAAATATTATATAATACTGAAGTTAGCAAGCTAGCTTTTGCTTATAGTCATGTCAAAACAATCATGGAAACTATGTCTGAGGGCTTAATTTATATTAACGGAGAAGGTTTAATTGTTAACTTGAATCCCGTTGGAGGTAAAATCCTTGGTCTCAACCCAGAAAATTGCCTCGGTCGTCCAGCTGAGGAAATTTTTGGTAAAGATTTTATTCTTTTGGATGTATTAAAGACTGGTCGGACCATCGCCGAACGAGAGGTTGCTTGGGAAAACGGTCGTGTGCACCGAAGGTTTACATTAAACTGCAAACCCTTTATCGTTACTGACGGTTCAGTTAATGGTGTTATAGCTACTCTTCGTGAAATTAATACGGTTCATAGATTGGCTAATAGCATAGCTGGGGCTCAAGCAAGCTTAACATTTGATGATATCATAGGTTCAGATGACAAACTACTTGTAACAATTAATAGAGCTCAAAAAGTAGCCCGTAGCGGGAGTACAGTCTTACTTGAAGGAGAAAGTGGAACAGGTAAAGAACTTTTTGCTCAAGCTATACATAATTATAGTGCCCGCAAAAATAGTCCATTTGTGGTTGTTAACTGCGCTGCTATACCCAGAGGATTGGTCGAAAGTGAGCTTTTTGGATATGAAGATGGGGCATTTACTGGCGCACGTCGAGGTGGGCGTCCAGGTAAGTTTGAGTTGGCTAGTGGTGGAACCATTTTCCTGGATGAAATTGGTGACATGCCTCTTGAAATTCAGGCTAGCCTATTAAGGGTTTTGCAAGAAAGACAAATCAGCAGAATTGGAAGTGAACGAGCTATCCCGGTCAATACTAGAGTCATTGCAGCTACCCATAGAAACCTAGCCCAAGAGGTAGAAAAAGGAAACTTTAGGTTGGATCTCTTTTATAGACTAAACGTAATTTCCCTAACAATACCAAGTTTACGGCAACGCAGCTGTGATATCAGTATTTTGGCAAAGTATTTAATACAAAAAATAGGTAAAAAACTCGAGCTAGATGGTACGGAAATTTCCCGAGAATTTTATGAGGCGTTACAAAGCTATTCTTGGCCTGGTAATGTAAGAGAACTTGAAAATGTGATCGAACAGTCCCTTTTTCTTGCTGATGGTGGTCTCTTGCTGCCCCAGCATCTACCAGCCCGAATAACCGGACAACAAGTAACAACTCTTAATCCTGCTAATGGGCTGCTTTTACGTCAATACGAAGCCGACATGATTCGCAAAACCTTAACCATGTGCAATGATAATGTTAGCCAAGCTTCTAAGATCTTGGGTATTGGGCGTAACACTTTGTACCGTAAATTACGCCAGAATGCCAGCATTAATTGAATGCACTCAACTTCACACTAATGCACCTCGATAAAAAATAGTATGGAAATTCTATTAGTTCAAAATACATTGGGGTTGATGATTAATAGACAGGGGGCGTGCATGTGAAACCTAATCAAGAGTTTTCAAATATATTTGTTCGTTATGACTTAAATGCTTTACATAAGGATTCAAGATCAAAGGAAAGTAAAACTAAGTTACCACGTAGCAGCTTACAAGCAGTTATGTACACGGTAATAGCTGGTGAAAACGAAACTATTTCAGAAGTTGTCAAAGAAGCGCTAAAGCAGCACACACCACTTGAAGTAATTAGGGAGGGATTGATCAGGGGTATGGAAGAGGTTGGCCATCTCTGGGGAGAACGGATTTACTATCTTCCCCAAACATTAGCCGCTTCTGATACCATGCAAATTGGTATAGAAATTTGCGAAGCGATGATGGGTCATTCTTATAAGAAAAAGGCGGTGGTTGTTACCCATACAGCAGATGGAGATTTGCATGATTTAGGTCAGAAAATTGTTAATGCCTTGCTTCGGGCTAATGGCTTTGAAGTAATAGATCTTGGCAAAGATGTACCAGTTGAAGAGGTTTTGGTAGCTGTGGAAAAATATCATCCGGTCATGTTAACGGGAACGGCTGGGTTAACTTTAACCATGAGCGCGTTTGAACGAATTTCGCAGGAGTTAAGCCATCGGGGTTTAGAATTGCCTTTTGTCTGTGGTGGTGGTGGTGGAGTCACAGCAGACTTTGTAACGAGTTTTCAATTCGGGATTTACGGAGCGGATGCAGCCCAGGCCCCACAAATGGCAGAAGACGCTCTTGCGGGTAAGAGTTGGTTGGAGTTAAGGAGAAAGTATAATGGGTAATTTAGCCCATAGGCCGTGAAGCGGTTATGGATCAGGGATGAAAAAGCCTTCGATATTATTCCAATTCGTATCAGCTCCTATAAAATAATCAGAATATCCATACTATAACCTTAGGCAGACGCTTGTGCAAACCATAGAAAAATTGGAACAGGAGCGAGGTGAGTATGACGAAAACGACGATTAAAGCGGTTCTGATAGACCTATCAAATGAGCAAAAGGCGCTATTAGACCATATGATGCTCGTTTTCTGTACGGCCATTCGCTACTCGTTTAAGCGACAACTCGAAGGACAACGGATCGGAGACTTGGAAAAGGTAGTGGCGCATAAGTACCACTTGAATATTCGGCAAGCTAAAGACGCAGTGGAGTCGACAAGACAGACGATTGCTTCACTAACCTATTCATAAAACGAAAGGAAGTGAATACACCTGGTTTATGGTTAGTGCGTAGGAAAGAACTACTGGGGATTGCTTAACGATGAACTTTGAATTAACCACTGCACAAGTACCCTCAGTTGAAAGGCTTGTGCGGAGTTGTTTTTAGGGGCGACTAACCGTCGCACGTCTGTTGTACTTAGTTGGTGAACTCAATTAAGGCGTTATGGGCGTTTAATACGAGAGTATTGACTTTAGTAGCAGAATCCTGTGATGCTACCACTTTGTTTAGTCGGCGAAGTGAAAATGCTGGATGTATAGGTTTGTCCAGTATTTAGAAACCAGGAAATAACTGTTGACGAAGGTTAAGGTCTTCGCAGGTGCCTGTGGTTTCACAAGTGTAATACAAGTTCAGTCTGGGGGACAAACCACCGTTAAGGTTAGGATTATTTCTGCCTGTACGATGTTGAGGAGTATGAACAAGGATATCGCTGAACTGGACTGGAAAAAGGGCATATTTGATAAGATTACTGAATCGGTAATTTACCGATCGGCAGGGGAACATATAAAACATACTGATTGCCCTGTCCCATGTGCTATCATCAAGGCTATCCAAGTGGAGATTGGCGCCGCAGTTCCCAAAGACGTTAAAATCCGAATCCAGAAGTTTGATAATAAACTAGATTAAAAACTTATTGAACTGGCCTATTCTATCCGTTTAGCCTTAAGAGGGAAGGTGTCTGTTCATGAGCTACGGAAGTAAAATCAGGGAATTCCGTAAGGAGCGAGGTTTAACGCTAACTGAACTTGCAAAAAAGGCTAGCATTTCTCCTTCGTTTTTGAGCAGTATCGAACGTGGTGTAAAAAAGGCATCCATTAACGTTCTAAATAGGTTAAGCGTGGCTGTTAACGTACCAGTTTCCTACTTGGTAGAGGAAAATTTGCCTAGATCCCAAGACGAGGGCAACCGTATTCACCAGATACGTATCGCCCGCGGCCTGACTATCGAAGAATTGGCAGAAATCAGCGATTTGCCAATTAATGCCATAACTGAATGCGAGGAAGGCAACAGGAGATTGAGCTTATCAGATATAGAAAAGCTCTGCGACGCTCTTAATGTTAATATTAGTTACTTACTTAGTAAAGGAAAAAAAGTATATAAGCTTAGTGATCGTCTTCGCTCTATTCGCGAAGCTCAGGGATTGACAGTTACCGCCTTAGCAGATAAAGCCGGAGTTTCACCAGGCTTGATAAGTCAAATTGAAAACGACCTTACGACACCTTCCTTTGAAACTCTGGAAGCAATAGCAGGAGCTATAGGGATTGCTCTTTCTTACATATGGATAGAGAAGGAAGATCTGGAGGAACTTCTTTCCTCTTTGAGTCCCGGTGTTCTGGACTTGCTCAGTGATTCTACCGTTCAGGCAGTGCTGCGAATAATCAGCGATTTTGACAGCGGTGAGGTAAAATATCTCTTTAACTACATAGAGTTTTTCAAGCGCCACCGTAACCTATTATGATGATATCCCGGTGGGTACACTATTATATTCATGTCTATTGCGTATGAAACGGCCATAGCTATATCGCATGAGAAAGGAGAATTTCCTTGACTCAAAAACCGGAAGAAAATGAAATCCTTTCCTGTCTACATCAAGCTGTAATCAGTTTTGATATTCAGGAAGTGGAGAAAACCTGTCATTATGCAATAGAAGGGCAGTACGACGTCTATCGCTGTATTTTCGAAGGGCTAGTGGCAGGGATGGAAGAAGTAGGTCGTCTTTACGAGGAAGGGGAATACTTCGTACCGGAAATGCTTCTGTGTGCAGACACCTTGTACGCTGGCTTGGAATTGTTGCGACCTCATCTAAAGGTGCAACAACTGGAAGTCCTACATAAAGAGAAGGGACAAGTTATTATTGGTGTAGTGTCTGGAGACATTCACGACATTGGTAAAAATATTGTACGTATGATGTTTGACATTTCGGGCTTTACTGTCTGGGATTTGGGCCGAGATGTCCCGTTAGAACATTTCATCGAGGAACAAGAAAAGCGTAATGCGGATATCATTTGTCTTTCATCCATGATGTCTACGACGGCATTCGAAATTAAACATGCAATCCGCAAACTGAAAGAACGCTTTCCCAATATTAAGATTTTGGTCGGAGGTGCTCCTCTTAATGAGACATTAGCATCTCGATGGGGAGCGGACAGTTTTGGCAGGGATGCATCTCATGCAGTTCAAGAGGCTATTAATATAATTCGTTGCTTAAATCAAAAAAAGTAAGGGTAACTTCGCCACTGAAACAAGGAGTCTTCTTAATGCAGTTACCGGGCTGAATTAATAAGAATAAATCTCCAACGAAAAGAGGGAAAGTGAGAGTCCTGATATTACAGAGGAATTTAAAATTCTGTGTTTAAAGGGGAGTTCCGACTATGATTACGGTCTATACTGGTGATGGCAAAGGTAAAACTACCTCTGCGCTAGGAGAGGCTTTGTTATCTTTAGCACCTGATAAGAAGATCCTGATGATTCAATTCCTTAAAGGTAGCACCTATAGTGGCGAACTAACAGGTCTATATCGTTTGGGAATTCCACTAATCCAATTTGGAGTTGGGTGCCGTTGGGCTGGTATGATACGTAGTGGTTTGAAACACTGTACGAATTGTGGCGAATGTTTTCAGGTCAACCGAGACCCAGAAGTTGCTATTGAACTGGTTCAAGAAGCCTTGAACTATATCTCTCAAGTCCTTCAAGAAAAGAAATATCAGGTTATTATTCTAGACGAGATAAGCCACGCTCTTAATCATGGTTTTTTAGATTTGCAAATACTTCTTGGATTAATTAAAAATAGTTATCCTCATTGGATTTTAACCGGACGTCGAATGCCACAGGAAATTCACGAGTGTGCCGATTCTTGGTGGGAGTTAAAAACACATAAACATCCCTATCAACAAGGGGTACCAAGCCGTAGAGGGATTGAATATTAATAGAAGGGCATCTGGCGAGTGAAGGGCATCAGGTTGAAATCATCGAAAAATTCTTGGGATATGAGATTTTAGAGTGAGTACGGGTGTTCCAATATGGATAATTGCTACATATTAGAACACTTCTTACGAAGATGGGATAATAAGGCACTTTCAGCGTTAACTTACAAAGGTTGTTCCATTGCGGAACAACCCTTGTTTTTTAGGATTAGACGAAGCTAGGAGTTACCAATAGTTTAATAATTCAGAATATTGGCATAAACATTGCATGTATAAAGAGTCGAAGGGACCGAGTCATAAACCAAATGGAGGTGAAGCAGCTAAAGACGTTACGTTACGTTTGAATCCTAAAGTTTAGTCGAAATTAAATGTTGAGGAGATGAAACAATGGCAAGGTATGACAAAATGGCTTATGGCAGTGCAGCCGAAATGATTTTCGGTTCAGCCAAAAATCCAATAACCTATGGCCGGGGTTTTTCGGTTGGCGCAGGTTATGTTTATCCCGAGTTAGTACCCCATCCACGTCCAGGTAGTGAAAAGTCACAAAAGTCACTGGTTAAGGAATATGAGAAAATGGTGATCGATGTTCTTGACCGTTGTGTCGCCATAGGAATTCCCGGTATCCAAATTGAGCTTGAACATGTGTATCAGATGACTAGGAACCCGACGTGGGGAGGGGAAATTGCCGCCCAAACAAAGCGTCTAATGGAGGATTATCACCGTAAATATGGCCTAAAAAGCGCCATTCGGGCGACTATTGCTGATTATCGCAAGCCTGATGAAGAAAAAATATGGGATAGCGAGGCTTTGAGGGTAATGTTACAAAGCTTTGAAGCTAGTGCAGCTGGTGGAGCCGATAATTTATCCTTAGAAAGTGTGGGTGGCAAAGAAGTTACCGATTACACAATCGTTCGTCAAGATATTCGTGGTGTTTTGTTTGGCATCGGGGTCTTAGGCAGCTTGGATATGGAACATGTATGGTCAAAAATTGTAGGGATTGCTAAAAAACATGGAGCAACTCCTGGTGGAGATACAAACTGTGCGCAGGCTAATGTGGCTATGTTCATGGCTGGTGGATATCAAGATCGATCCGTACCGCATACGTTTGCCGCGTTGACACGGTCAATTGCCGCAGCACGCTCACTAGTTGCCTACGAGCAGGGTGCAAAAGGCCCGAGCAAAGACTGTGGTTATGAGGATCCCATTATTAAAGCCATTAGTGGTGTGCCAATTGCTATGGAAGGAAAAGCTTCTGCCTGCGCGCATAGTGACTTAGTGGGTAACTTAGCAGCAGCCTGCTGTGACCTGTGGAGTAACGAAGCGGTTGAATACCACGATATGTTTGGCGGGACAACAGTCGCTGTCTTTACTGAAATCCTTGGCTATGATGTAGCCATGATGAACTCGGCGATTGATTTGGGCAAGGCCAAAGATTTACAAGATATCTTGGTCGCCTCCGATAAATACCGTGGTATGCACGGGTTTATTCTGGCTCCGGATAACGCTTATAAAATTGGTCAGGCCATCGTCGCTAATTCGCAATCCTATTATGCACGTGCAAGGGCTGCAGCTATTAAGGCGGGTGAATTAATGCAGCAAGACAGCAAGCTGATCATGTCTTCCTTCGAGCGGGAAGCGCTTGATTCCTCAATGCGGACACTAGAAAGTTTGCCAGATAAAGAGGCTGATTTCATTTCCGAGTGTGTGGAAATATACAAAAAACAAGTTAAGGGTTTCGAACCCAAGAATTACGGCCTATAAGGTTCGAGATAAGGAGGGAAGAATAAGATGACATTAGCAAGCTATGCCAACATATTAACACGTTATGATTTGATCGGAGCCAGTGAGGTCAAGGAAATTAAAGCAACTTCAAAAGATACAGTGATACAGGAAATAATGCAGTGTGTTATTGAAGGGGATACCGATGCGATTGGTGGTTTAGTTGAAAAGGCTTTGATTAAGATGGATCCTTTGAAGGTAATTGATGAAGGCTTGATCAAAGGAATGGGAGAGGTTAGCCGTCTGTGGGCCGATGGGACGTACTATCTGCCTCAGGTCATTATAGCTTCTGATGCAATGTTGGAGGGAATTGACCTTTGCGAAGCAAAATTAGGCAAGAAAATGGAGAAAAAGGGCGTCGTTGTAACCCATACAGCCGAGGGAGATATCCATGATTTGGGGCAAAAGATTGTCAATGCTCTCTTTAGAGCCAATGGTTATGAGGTTATAGACCTTGGCAAGGATGTGCCGGTGGATGACGTAGTGGCAGCGGTCAAGAAATATAAGCCGTTGATGGTAACAGGGACAGCCCTAATGACCACCACAATGACCGCTTTTGAGAAAATATCGAACCAATTGACTCATGCGGGTATCGATATACCGTTTGTTTGTGGCGGTGGAGCGGTATCTAACGAGTACGTGACTGCTTACAAGTTAGGAGTCTATGGCAAAGATGCTCAGCAAGCTCCAAAAATGATATCTGATGTATCAAATGGCTTTAGTTGGCAGGAACTGAGAGAGAAATATAACTAAGAGTATGGTAGCAGGGTGAGGGTTGAAAAAGTCATGTGGTTCCAGCCCTCACACCTTAACCAAATTGTGGAGGTTAAGCTGTGAAAGTTGAACTTATCGGCGGTTTCCTTGGGGCCGGTAAAACAACATTGATCAAAGGCTTGATTGATGGCTGGTCTGGTAAGGAAAAATTGGCGGTGTTAGTTAATGAATTTGGTGAAGTCGGGATTGATGGAAACCTTTTAGCTGGGCGGGGAACGGAAGTAGTGGAATTGTCCAGCGGTTGTATTTGTTGTACTCTTAATGCCGATCTTAAAGCACAGGTTACTAACCTTGTCAGGACTTATCAGCCGGAGCGCCTGTTGATTGAGCCAACTGGGATAGCCACCACTAAAAGTATATTAAATATTTTGAGGAGTTTAAGTCTTGAAAAGTTTATTACAACCATCCGGGTTACCTTGCTTTTAGATTGCCTCTCTTTTGACTCAAAATTGAAAATGTTATCATTCATCGATAGTCAGATTGCTTTAGCTGATCTAGTTGTTTTAAGTAAAAGTGACTTGGTTTTGCCACGGGTTATCAGCGAAATAAGCAGTAGAGTGGTAAGGATTAATCCACAAGTGCAGCTTATTCAAGCTAGGTACGGTCGAGAAGCTATCGATGCTCTAGTGAATGATGACCGGGAAGGCAGTATTAAAACTATGTCGGACGATAACACAGACGATGCAGCCCTTTTTGATGACTATCAATCCATAGGAATGGCTTGGCAAGGCATTGTGTCAAAGGAAAAATTGCTGAAGTTGTTTGGCAATTTCAAAGAGAGTAGCTTCGGCCAAATTGTCCGTGCTAAAGGTTTCTTTTTAACAGAGGAGGACAGGTGGCTAGTTCTAGATTTTGTCCAGGGACACATTAATCAAGAGTGGTCAGAGGGGAAAAATTATAGTGAAAATAAATTGACAGTTATCGGTATGGAATTAAATCAAGATCTCATGAACACAGCTATAGTTGCATGTCAGGTAAGAGAGGGTGATTGAATAACTGATGAAAAACCTTGGAGTAGCCCTTGACTTGGGAACGAGTGGCCTTCGCGGTCAGGCAATTGATCTTGACACAGGGCAGATTATTAAAACAGTAATTACTGCCCGACATCCTTTGCCTGGAGCCAACGTCATGGACCACCTGACTTACGCGATTGAGGTCGGACTTGACTCCGCTCATCATATCCTGATTGATGCCGTAAACCAGGTTTTGACTGTCTTGGGTGACATCAGTCCCAATGTGGTACGTCTAGCCGTCTGTGGTAATCCGATCCAGCTTTCCCTGTTCGAAGGGATTGAGGTAAGGGATTTGGCCTATGCTGGTAAAAGGAAAAAACAGGCAATGGGGATTATTGAACCCAACCGGGACGGTAAATTGCTATCGGCGAGAGATATCGAGGGGCTTAACCTTCCAGCAACAGCGGAAGTAGTGATTCCCCCGGCGGTTGAACATGAAATTGGTGCCGATGCCTTAGCTATGATGCTTAAATCGGGGATGTTGGAGCGGGAGGAAATTGCCTTAGTAACCGATTATGGTACCAATGCCGAGATGGCCTTGAGAGTGCGTGGTCAAATCATTACTGGTTCCTGTGCAGCTGGGCCTGCATTGGAAGGACAACATATCGGGTCTGGAATGCTTGCAGGGCCGGGTGCTATCTCTGACCTTAACCCAAAAGGCGAACATTATGCTGTATCCGTTTTAAACTCTGCTATGCTAACTGAAACAGTCGTTGAAACTGATCTTTTAACAGGAATAACTCAAAGGTTGACCAAGGGAAGCATCAAAGGGATTACAGGTACTGGTGTTATTTCCCTTATCGATCTGGCTCTGAACAATGGTTATGTTCAGTTACCGGGAATTAAAACAAAGGATCACCTTATACATCTGACTGACAATGTTAATTTTAGTGAACAGGACCTAGGCGAGGCTGGCAAAGCTATTGGTGCCATCAGAGCAGGTTACATTGCCTTGTGCAAGGCTGCTGGTATCGAGGTGGATCAGATAGAGGTAGCCTATATGGCAGGCGCATCAGGAACCTATGTTGATGCACTTAAAGCTCAACGTATTGGCTTGGTCCCACCCACCGTGAAAAAAATCTACCAGATTGGGAATACTTCTTTAGCTTTAGCCCGGGATTTGGTCTTTAAGCCACAAGAACTCGAGGAGTTGAAAAAATTAGCAGTGAACTTACGCGCAACCCACTGCATGTTTGGTGATTACGAACCTTTCTCTCAGGCTTATTTATTGGAACTCTCCTACTGGGATGAAGGGATGCCGCGAGATTTATATCTGCGTTTTTGCCGAAATTACGGCTTGTCTCCTCTACCGAAGTTTACTAAGGAGGCCGAGGTGTTGAAATGGCACGAACGGGACATTCCTGATTTGGGAGCGGAGGGGCTTATGGTGATCGAAAAGGTTGGTTTAGAGCGGCGCCATGCGTTCCCAGGATGTACTGGTTGTGGAACTTGCACAAGTCAGTGCTTAGAAGAAGCATTATCGCTGGAGTCAGATAAAGGAAAGAACGTCCTTGTCTTAAGACTAGATCTGTGCAATGGTACTGCTTGTCTGAAGTGTGTAAGAGCTTGTCCTGAAAAAGTATATAACTTTGCTGCTATAGGTTTAAACAAGATCTAATCATCCCACTTTAGAATACGCAAAAAGCTTATTTAATTGATAAAAATTTCATTAAAAGAATGGAGGAACAAGAATGAAGACAATGACCAGTCGTGAAAGGGTTATGGCAGCCCTAAACATTCAACCTGTAGACCGCTTGCCAGTGATCAGCGTTTGCCAACACGCAACTTATGACCAAATGGAACAGCTCAATAGTTCTTGGCCTGAGGCCTTTCATGATGCCAGTCTGATGGCTAAATTAGCTAGTGGTGCCCACTCAATGCTGGGTTTTGATGCTGTAAGAGTGCCGTTTTGTCAGACTCATGAAGCTGAAGCTTTTGGCGCTGTCTTGAAATATGGTGGTAAAGCAGGGTTACCAAGCGTAGATATACATCCCTATCATATAGGGGACATAGTTGATTTTCCTAATGATTTTCTAAGCCGGGGACGTATACCAGCGTTGCTGGAAGCTATTCGGATTTTAAAACGTGATTATGGTGACAAGGTTATTATCATGGGAGGGATTATCGGTCCATTTAGTATTGCCAGTTTGTTTTTTGACGTCACGCTTTTTCTAAAGGCAACTTTCAAAAAACCAAATGACCTAATTCCCTATATTGAGTTAGGTGAGCGTGCAGGGACAATGCTTGCTAAGGCAATGATAGAAGCCGGAGCAGATGTTATTTGTGTGGAGGACATGATGGCTTCAATGGATATGATTAGTCCAAAGATCTATCGAAACTTGGCGTGGGAATACGAAAAGAGACAGGCTGAAGCGTTGAGTGTACCTGTGATAATCCATATCTGTGGTAAGGTGGATCCGATAATAGTGGATATCGCCAAAACAGGTTGCGGTGCTATCAGTGTTGAGTCCAATGTTAATGTTCCTGAAGCGTTGGATAAGTTCAAGTTAGAGGGGATTAAAACTCCAATAGTAGGGGGTGTTGATCCTGTTAAAACCCTGTTTACCGGTCAACCAGAAGATATTAAACGAGAGGTCAGAGATGCAATTTCTATAGGATTTTCTATGATTTCACCTGGATGTGCCGTACCGCCAGCCACTGTAACAGCAAATTTGATAGCTATGGTGGACACCGTTAACGAGTAGCAAGTTTAGATTCGGACTTCAAACTGGCGAATATAAATGCAAGCCGCTTCAAATAAAAGCTGACCCGGTAACGGGGTTAATTTTTGCCTATATATTTAGCCACAGAAAAAACAGTTTACACTAAAGGTCCTTTAGATTAATTTGTTTTTTAAATAATTAAATAAAGGAGTTGTTTAAACAATGTCCCAAGAAATTTTGGATCGGCTAAAACAAGGGGTTATCGATTACGACGAGGATGCAGTCAGTAATGCTGCCAATGAAGCTTTGGCCCAAAACGTCAATCCGCATTCAGCGGTCTTTGACGGACTGGTACTTGGCATGGTTGAAGTTGGTCGTCTGTACGAGGAACAGGAGTATTTCGTACCGGAAATGTTAATGTGCGCTGATGCTATGTACGTTGGACTGAACATTCTTAAACCCCATATGTCTAAAAAAGAAGGCGCCTCAAAAGGGGTTGTCGTAATGGGCGTTGTCCAGGGCGATGTGCATGACATAGGCAAGAATATCGTTCGCATGATGTTTGATGCTTCCGGATTCGAAGTTCATGACCTTGGAAGGGACGTACCTCTCGACAAGTTTGTCGAGGAGCAACTGAAAACGGATTCAGATATGGTTTGTCTCTCGGCCATGATGACCACGACGATGGTGGGGATGAAAGAAATTATTGAAAAGATCAAGGAAAAGAATCCCAAGTGTAAGATTATGATTGGCGGGGCGCCGGTAACCAGTGATATAGCTTCGCGTTGGGGCGCTGACGGTTATGCCCGGGATGCCAACAATGCGCTCAAAGATGCCATTAATATGATTGCCTCGTTGAAAAGTATTTCTTAGCAAAGTTTCTCGATGAGTATTTTTGAAGACATTCAAGACTGAGAGGTTCAAATAGTAACCTAAAAGTTTATGGAGAGGAGGACAAACATTGGAATTCAACGTAATATTTCAACCATCAGGCCGGCGCGGCAAAGTTGAAGCTGGAAAAACTATCCTTACGGCGTCCCACGAACTTGGAGTCGATATAGAATCAGTTTGTGGTTCTTCAAAAGTTTGCGGTAAATGCAAAGTTAAAATTGAGGAAGGCTATTTCGAAAAATTTGGCATTGAGTCTCGCGTCAGCCATCTCAGCCCACTGACCCAACAAGAGCAAAAGTACATGAAATCTAAAGAGATCGAGGAAAATTACCGCTTTGCCTGTGCTACGGAAGTTCATGGTGATATCTTGGTTTTTGTCCCTGAAGAAAGCCGAGGAGCTCAGCAAATCGTGCTAGAGACGGGCAAAGAGCGGGTGTTCACCATAGACCCTGCCGTTCGCAAATACTATGTCGAGTTAGAACCCGCCACCTTAGAAGATCACAGAGGAGATTTTGAACGCCTGCGTGAAGCTCTCTGTGCTAAATATTCAAAGCTACGCGAGAATCTGGCGATGGATTATTTTGTTTTGAGGAAATTACCTCTGGTTTTGCGTAAAGGCGAATGGAAGGTCACCGTTACGATCTGGCAAGGTCGAGAGATCATTGATATCGAACCAGGTTTTAACGAAAAGATCGTCGGAGTCGGCATAGACATCGGAACGACAACCGTAGCAGCCTATTTATGCGACTTGCACACAGGCAAAGTACTGAGCAAGAGGTCTATGATGAACCCTCAGGTGCGTTACGGAGAAGACGTACTCTCCCGTATCAGCTATTCAATGATGGAAGATAATGGCCTGGAAAAAATGCACAACACGATGGTCGAAAGCATTAACACTCTGATCCGGAAAATGACAGAAGAAGTAGGACTGTTACCGATTGATGTACAGGAAATTGTACTGGTGTTCAATACTGTAATGCATCATATAGCCCTGAACATCGATCCCAAATTTATGGGCCGTTCCCCATTTGCCCCCGCCATCAAGCAGTCCATGGATATTAAAGCACGTGATTTAAAAATCGAGATCAATCCCTGCGGGAATATTCACGTACTTCCGATTGAAGCAGGCTTTGTGGGAGCCGACAATATGGCGGTTCTGATTGCCGAAGAACCCTATAAACATGACGAGATGCGCCTAGTCATTGACATCGGAACCAACGGTGAAATTGACGTTGGCAACAAACACAATATGCTCTCAACCTCCTGTGCCACAGGGCCAGCTCTAGAGGGCGCACAGATCAAGTTTGGTATGCGGGCGGCACCAGGAGCCATCGAAAATCTTCGTATCAATCCAGAGACGCTCGAACCTCGCTACAAAGTCATCGGGAACGAAGTGTGGTATCCAGAGGACAAAAAACTCGGAGCGAAAGGAGTCTGTGGTTCTGGAATCATTGACGCCATAGCAGAGCTGTTCAAATCGGGCATCATCGGCCCCAGCGGCCGTTTTAACAAAGGCCTTGAAGAGTTCCCTCGTGTTCGTAAAGGTTCGGACGGCAGGATGGAATATGTTATTTGTTGGTCTGATGAAACATCCATAGGCCAAGACATTTCTATCACCATCGGTGATGTACGCGCCGTTCAACTGGCTAAATCTGCTCTCTATGTGGGAGCAAAATACCTGATGGAGAAGTTGGGCGTTGAACATATCGATAGCGTCACCTTGGCTGGAGCGTTTGGTTCCTTTATCGATGTCGAGAGTGCGATGGTCATTGGTATGTTTCCGAACTGTAATCTTGAGAAAGTTAAAGCAGTGGGGAACGCAGCGGGCGATGGAGCGCAGATTGCCCTTCTGAACAAAGAAAAACGTGTGGAAGCTGATCGAGTGGCAAAAGAAGTCTTCTTTGTGGAGACAGCCATTGAATCAGATTTCCAACAACGTTTTTCAGACGCTATGGCTTTCCCTCATAGCCACGATGCTTTCCCAAGCATTCAGCATATCCTTGACCGGATTCCTAAGCGAGGTAAAAGGCAGACCGCTCGCTAACTCGAAATAGGCTAAGTATAAAGAATCAATATACACTGACTGTCCTAATCCAATATCCAAGGTTATCGTAAGGCCGAAAAATAGGCCATTGAAGTAGAAACTTGGGTGATTATTGATACGAATATAAGAGGTAAGGGAGAGATGGAATAATGTCGACACTAACACCGCGGGAAAGAGTGCTCAATCTCTTTGCCGGTAAAGAAGTGGATCGTCCTGCCTGTTACAGTGGAATGGGTAACGTAACGACTGTCGCCTTGGAGGAAATAGGCTGTAAGTTCCAGGATCTGCACGGAGACGCCCAAAAAATGGCTAAAGCAGGAGCCAGTTCCTACCACCTGTTTGGCTACGAGAGCGCCGTGATTCCATTTGACCTCTGCGTGGAAGCAGAGGCCTTAGGATGTGCCATGAATCCCTATGACAATGTCGAACAACTTCTCTACCCTACAATTAAAGAGAAGACCATTCACACTGAGGAAGAAATAACAACGTTCTCCATACCGGATGATTTTTTAGAGCGTGGTCGGATCAATGTGATTTGCGAAGCCATCCGCTTACTAAAAAAGGATATTGGCCAGGACGTGGCCATTGGCACTTATCTATTGGGACCCTTTACCCTAGCAGGGCAACTCATGGACCTCAACGACCTTTTCAAGCTTTCTTTTAAAAAACCCGATAAAATAAATCAAATGTTGGACCGTTTAGCAGATGTTCAGATCGCGATCGGGAGAAAATTCTACGAGGCTGGAGCGGACTATATTACCGTACGGGAAATGGGGGCAACTACGGATATCCTGAGCCCCAAGGCCTTTAATAAAGTTATAGCCCCACATCTGAAAAAGATTTTTGAAGGCCTACCAGGAAACAATGTTCTGCACATTTGTGGAGGGACCAATAGCGTTATCGGGAACATGAATAATTGCGGAGCCGCTGCAATGAGCCTTGAATTCAAGAACGATATGGCAAAAACAAGGGCGGAAATCGGTCCTGATTCCTTGATCTTTGGCCAAGTGGATGCCTATAACGTCCTTGTCACCGGAACCCCCGAGGATGTAGTTAAAGGAGTGCTTGCTAGTTTAGACGCAGGAGTTGATGCAGTCTGGCCGGGTTGTGACATATGGCCCACCGCGCCCTTAGAAAATCTAAAAGCTATGGTAGAAACCGTCAGAGAACACGGTGCTAGTCGCTGGGTACGTAGAAGATCTTAAAAGTTCTTAAAAGTTCTTAAGTTATTAAGATTGTTAGATATAGAGTATTAAGTAGGATTAAGCGCCTAAGACAAGTTATGGCTAGTTTTATTAAATAAATGTTGGAGGGTTATAAAGTATGTTCACTTTAAAAGGGAAACAAAAAGTTTGTCAAATCGGACCTTTCAAAGTGGGAGGTCAGTTTGGAGAGAACCCGCCACTACTTATTTCTTCTATGTTCCACAACGGAGACCGAATCCTGGAAAGCCGCAAAGATCATAAATTTGATCATGCCAAAGCGGTGGAATTCTTAAAACAGCAAGAGGCACTCTCAGAACAGACGGGAATACCGGCGCTCGTGGCCATGGTTGCTAGTTCGACAGAAGAAATGAAGTACTACATTGACTTTTTCACGGAACATAGTGACCTTCCCTTCGGAATTGACATGTGGGTACAAAAACCTCGCCTCGAAGCTATGGAATACGCAGCCTCCAAAGGACTGCTAGACCGTGTTCTCTACAACAGTATTACACCTTGGGATAAGGATATACCTGATCAGGTGAAAGCCCTACGCGAAATGGGAGTCAAACACGTCGTGGTCCAAGCATTTGACGAGAACGACCAAAAGTCTTCCGGTCGCCTAACTTCCTTTGAAAAATTGATGGAAGAAGTGGGTCAAGGGGGGTTCCAATCAATCCTTGTTGATACCGCTGTCATGAACCTTCCTGCAACAACTTTTTCCTGTCTGGGTAATAAACTGATTAAGGAAAAGCATGGCTGGCCTGCGGGAGTGGCTTCTTCGAATGGTACGTTTATGTGGAAGGAAGCTAGAGAAATATGGGGCCAAAACGGTTTTGCCGGAATGGATGCCGCTGGTCAAGCAATCTCTGCACTGCTCTGGAGTGACTTCATCTTTTATGGTCCTATATCCATCGCTTCTAGGATTTTCCCGGCAGTCGTTTCAGCTTCTCTTTTTCAAGCGACCCTAGCTTTTGAGGAAACAAAACGCTTGCCGGAAAATAAAAATCACCCTATTTACAAATTTTTCGGGGCATTCGCCGGTAAATTAAGTGATGGGGAACAGGTTGAATTGGAACATGGCGGAATTGCTCAGTAGTTGAAAAGATACGGGATTATTTGGTGAGAGTGAGGTGTTGGCGTGTGTGCCAACTGGAGCATCTAGCCCAGGATAAACTGGATCCAGCCAGTCTATTGAAAAAGATCAAGGATTGGGGATGCGAGATCGTAGGCATAGGCGATGTCAGTAATGGTTTGCCGCCTGACTTAAAAGGTCTATCCACGGCGATCTCCCTCGCTCTAATTCATCCTGAACAGCAGGTTGAAGACCAAATCTATGAATACCGTTTTTGGGAAATAGAGCGAAAGTTTGAGTATATCCAGAAAAAGATCTCCAAACAGCTCAGGGATGATGGTTGGCGCTTTCTGGAGATCCCAACAGACACCAGCAAACAACGGGACCGATTGATCTCCAAGATCCACCCCCTTTTTCCTCATAAGACGGCTGCAACCTGTGCTGGGCTAGGTTGGATAGGTAAGAGCGGATTGTTGATTAATCCCTATCACGGGCCTCGGCTCAGTTGGGCAACAGTCTTAACCAATGCTCCTTACTGGGCTACTGGAAAACCATACATCCATGGACAGTGCGGACACTGCAACGCCTGTGTTCGAGCATGTCCGGCTGGTGCAATTTCCGGGAACGAGTGGAGTAGAGGCACTAATTACGAAACGATGATAGACATCGTGTCCTGTGCGCAACAGCTCGAGAATAACCGAATCACTATCGGCGAACTAGCCTGCGGTAACTGTATTAAGATCTGCTGGCGTGGTCACGATATTTGAACAACGATGGGCCCGTGCGACAACATAGGCCCATCGGCATTTCGACCAATACTCGTACTAAGCAACTACCTAATTTGACGGTCTAAGCTGAGTTGTCCGATTCGAAAGCAACATCTCGATTTACTTAAGCAAGTACAAATTGATCGTTCCATCTTTGAAATCTTGGCTGAACAACTAGGGGTAACGTCAAAGGGGAAAAGTGAGTTTTTTATGTAGGGATGACCAGGGCCAAACGACAGTTAACCTTATGTTCCCTCACATACTTTTTCAAAAATGGAAAAGTAAAAGCAGAAGGGACTTTTGAAAACGAGCTAATGATAGGCGAATGGAAGTTCTATCGGGAAACGGGTCAGTTGTGGCAAGTGGGAAATTTTGAGAATGGCAAGAAAAATGGAATTTGGATAAGGTATGATAAGAATAACCAACTGGAATATAAAAAGAATTTGCAAATAATAAAGTTTTGTCCAATTAAATCTATATCCGTAGTCCTAAAATATACAGTTAGTACTTCAAAAAAAAGCAGTATATGATAAACTGATTGGAGAAATCTTTCTTAACAAAGGAAGAGAAATTTTCGAGGAGGAGGTAAGATTATGATTGCTGAAGTAAACCAAGAGGAGTGCATCGGATGTGAATCATGCCCTGAATTCTGCCCTGAGGTGTTTAGGATGGAGGTTGACGGGTTAGCATTTGCTTATACGAACCCGGTTCCCAGTGAGTTTGAGGCAGCTGCTCAAGAAGCCGCCGATGGCTGCCCAGCACATTGCATTATCATTACATAAGCTGTGTTGCATTATCGCCTGAAATCTCGGGCGATTTTTTTATGTCGCTAACATAGGTGGTTGCACCAATGAGTTGCCTCAGAATAATCCAAGGGCTGTAGAAGGGACCCTCGATATATCCCTTTTGGTTCCTATATAATCTACGTTTTAGCCGGAATGACCTTAATGCTGGTAGCCTCAATAAGTCCGGCCTTAAAATCCTCAAAGATTGATATAGTCTCGTCCATTAAGTTGGAATAAAGCGATGAAGCGGATGGGAATTATCTCTATGCTGGCCCACTAGTCTTTAGTTTTTTTCTAGATATATTAGAATTCATATTGAAATACTTTTTGTTCTGTCGTAGAAAT